>NZ_JAYMYJ010000120.1:42092-58308 GCF_035668035.1 Candidatus Thiothrix phosphatis
GAGCCAGAGCCAGAGCCAGAGCCAGAGCCAGAGCCAGAGCCAGAGCCAGAGCCAGTGGAGGCTATTGAAGCGGATGATGAATCGCGCTTGATCTGGCAACTGTTCTGGGAAGAAGCGCCTGAGCAACTGCAATCCCTGGATATGAACCTACAACGCTTGCGCGATAACCCAGGTGAACTGGAAATTATCCGTGAGTTGGAACGCGAATTTCACACCCTTAAAGGTGGCGCGCGGATGGCGCGTCTGACCTCCCTGGCGGATATTAGCCATGAGGCGGAAAATCTGCTTTGTGGATTGGCTGGAGCCAGGCAGGCAGTCGGCTCTGGCGATATTGAGCGTTTACAGCAAGCGGTTGATCAGCTGAATACATTGGCGGATGGTTACCAGCAGCATGCTGGGCCCGTTTCCACCGTTGTGACGCCTGCGGTTGAGGAAACCCCAGCGGTTCACGCGCCGCCACAGGAAGCCGATAAGGTTGCTACAGGCGTGGAAGCGCCTATTTCAATCACGGATATTTGGGCCCGGCAGCGTGCTGAACATGCCGAATCTGGCAGTATGCTGGAACGGTTGCTGATAGAACAGGCGGAAAGCCTGCCGGATCTTGCTGTGCTTGACAGCGCTGCCCGCCCGGCGGCGTTGGCTGCTGATCTGGAGGCGGGGGAATCCGCCAATTCCACCAGCCAAGGCAATCATGAAACCATCCGCCTGCCAGCCGTTTTTGTGGATGGCCTGATTGACCGGGCTGTTGAACTCAATGTGCAGCAGGTGCGGATGTCTGAACATTTCAGCGGCATGAGCATGGATGTGGATGAGCTGGTGCGCACCGTTGCCCGTCTGCGCCAACAAATTCGTGCGTTGGAAGTTGAGAGTGAAGCCCAGATTCATGATGGGCGCAGCAAACGGGCGGCTGGGCGGGCCATTGAGGATGGTTTTGACCCCTTGGAAATGGACCAATACGCCGAAATTCAGCGAATTTCCCGTTCACTGGCGGAAAGCCTGAATGATTTGGTGAATCTGGAGGCCGACTTGGCCACCCAAGTGCGCAAAGGCGAGCAATTGCTGCAAGTGGACATGCGCACCACCCGCAAATTGCAACAGGAATTGCTCAACACCCGTTTGGTGGCGGTGACGATGTTGGTGCCACGGTTACGGCGCCTGACCCGGCAGGTGGCGGGCGAGTTGGGCAAGGAGGCGACGCTGGAGGTTCAGGGCGAGGATTGCGAATTGGACCGCAATTTACTGCAACATATGACCGCCCCGCTGGAGCATTTGATCCGCAATTCCCTTGCCCATGGTATTGAAACACCTGAACAGCGCACACAACAAGGCAAACCACGGGCTGGCAGGATTATCCTGGGCGTAAGCCGGGATGACTCCGAAATCGTGTTCCGTTTCCGTGATGACGGGCGTGGTCTTGACCGGCAGCGCTTGCATGAACGCGCCGTCGCCATGGGCCTTATCAGTACAGACCAATCATTGCCTGAGACGGAATTGGACCGGCTGATCCTGCGCCCGGGATTTTCCACTGCCCAAACGGTCGATCAGATCGCCGGGCGCGGCATTGGCATGGATGTGGTGCATTCGGAGCTGAAGGCGTTGGGCGGGAGCTTGCAGATTGAGTCCAAGCCGAATGAGGGGGTGGAATTCATCATGCGCCTGCCGTTTACGCTGGTCGTGAATCCGGTGCTGTTGGCGGAATTGCAAGGCCAGGTGTACGCCTTGCCAATTGCCGGTGTGCAAGGGTTGGCGCGCCTGACCGGTCAGCAAATTCAGGAAGCTTTGCAGGCGGAAGGGGCGAGCGTGGAGTTTGCGGGCCAGCATTACCTGTTGCGCCAATTGGCGGACTGGCTGGGGGCTTCAAGAGGGGAGCAGCTTTTCCAAGCGGAGGAGCGCTTTCCGGTCGTATTCGTCCTGACGCAAGGGCAGGCGGTCGCTTGGGTGATTGACCGCATCCGGGGCAGGCGGGAAGTTGTTTTGCAGCCGTTGGGGAGTTTGTTCAAGAACTGCCGGTTGTATTCAGCAGCGACGGTTGCGCCCGACGGCAGCGTCTTTTTGGTGCCGGATATGGCCGAGCTGGCGCAGTTGGCCTTTGCCGGACGGGGAGAGGCGAAAGATGCAGTGGCGGCGGAAGCCAGGCCAGAGACACCCGCCGGGCCGCCGCGCGTGCTGGTGGTGGATGATTCGATCACGGTGCGGCGGGTGACGGAAAAATTCCTCAATAGCCGTGAGTATCATGTCATGGCGGCGAAAGATGGCATGGAAGCGCTGGAGCGGATGGATGAGTTCCAGCCGGATGTGGTGTTGCTGGATATTGAAATGCCGCGTATGGATGGCTTTGAATTGCTTGGGCATTTGCGGCGCGATCCGCAATGGGCGCAATTGCCGGTGATCATGATCAGTTCCCGCACTGCCCATAAGCACCGTGAGCACGCCGGGTCATTGGGTGCCACCGGCTTCCTTGGCAAGCCCTACCAGAACGAAGTGCTGCTGAACGCTATCCAGGAAGTGCTGGCGACCGGCCATGAACCCGATAATTCACATGTGTGGGAGGATGTGACCGCATGAAACCCCGTTATGAACCCGCCATCAAATGCCTGATTGTCCGGCTGTATAAAGGTAGTGTGATCCTGCCCCTTAATTTGATGGCGGAATTGGTGGCTGGCAGTGAGCTGGCACCTTCCATGCATCCTGGTGTGGAGGGCTGGCTCCACTGGCGCAACCGGCAAATTCCAGTGGTGTCGCTGGAGTCCTTGTGCATGGAGGAAGAGGCAGGCGAGTCGGATGAAGGCAAGTGCCTGATCCTGCATACAGTGTCGGCTGTGCCTGGGCTGCCGTTTGTGGCTTTGCGGGTGCAAGGCGGGTTGAACACGCTGGAGATTCTGCCTGACACCTTGCGCGATGACCATGGCGGAAATGTGCAGCGTTGCCCGTATGTCGCCCGTCAGGTGCGGGCTTCGCACCTGCTGTGCTTCATTCCGGATTTGCCAGCGATTGAGGCAGCGGTGGCGGAAGTGTTGCAGTTGACAGTGGAGCAGCAGGCGCTGGCAATTTCAGAGTAACACCAGCGCCAGCAACACAACCAACACAAAACTCATGGCGATGGCGGTGTGGACATGGTTATGCGCAGATAGCTGATCCATGAAGACGCTTTTTTCCGCAATATTGCGCATCAGTTCCATCCGGGTCTGCACATTCAAGGTTTCGGGTTTTTCAAAATTGGCTTGGCCGCCTTTCAGGTTGATCAGCGGGATCAGCATGTTGATGTTGAGGTGCGCCTGAATGGCGTCTTGGGTGGGGCTGTCGTAGTTGACCAGCCACGGTGCAGCGTATTCGAAGGCTTCCTTGACGAAGTTTTCACGCATCTGCTGCTGGCTGGTTTTCAGGATTGAACGGTTGTTTTCAAGCGCTTTTTCCAGGTCTTCCAGCGGCATCATCGGCATGGGAGCGCTTGTGTGTACATAATAATCCCTGTCTCGCACCGTCACCTTGATGGTGCCTGCATAATTACCCGGAAGGACTGTTTCTTTCTTCTCGCCCATAGTCGTCACATTCAATACAGATCAGTTGTTGGTTGTTGTTGCTATCGATTCTGATGGCGCTGAGTTGGCTGCCCCATACACAGCCGGTATCCAGCGCAATGACTTGATTTGTATGATAATAGCCCAATGTGGACCAATGTCCAAATAGGGTGGTCAAACTTAAATCACATCGGGTTGGATATTGGAACCACGGAATAAGTTCCCCAGATACGATTGCAGGGTTTTTGTCCGTGGCGGGATCGCCTTTGGCCTGGAAATCCAGGCTGCCGTCAACACGGCAATAGCGCATCCGGGTAAAGGCGTTGAGGATGTAACGGTGGCGGTCGTGCTTTGGAAGGTCAGGGCTCCAGCGATCCGGCTGGTCGCCGTAAACCTTGCCGAGCCAGTCTGCAACTGTGGGGCTGCGGAGTTCCTGTTCGACTTCGCGGGCGCAGGTTTGCGCAGTCGCCAGATCCCATTGGGGAGGAATGCCTGCATGACTGAGCGCATAGCCGAGGGCGTTGTCAACATGCAGCACAGGCCGCTGACTCAGCCATTGGATCAGTTCCGGGTAGTCCGGCGCATCCAACAGGGTGCGGAGGCTTTTGTGCGGTTTGCGCAAGCCGTGAAAAACAGCGAGCAAGCTGATGTCATGATTGCCCAGCACGCAGATGGCGGCGTCGCGTAGGGAGCGCACGAAACGCAACGTCTCCAGGGATTGTCTGCCACGGTTGACCAGATCGCCTGTCAGCCACAGTGTGTCTTTGAACGGGTCGAAATGGAGCTTGTCCAGCAGGCGCATAAAGGGATCATAACAGCCTTGTAAATCACCAATTGCGTAAATCGCCATAAGTAGTTCCCACAATAATAAAAAGGCACCATCAGGTGCCTGTCAAAGGATCGGTTCCATCAATCAGGTGGCCATCACCCGCCGGAGGCAATGATTACATACGCACGGCCATTGGGCTAATCCCCATTCCGGATAGGGTGTGCCGCCATTTTTGCAGCATATCCGGTGAAGAACTGGGGCCGAGGCGCACCCGGAACCAGACTGCGCCATTAATGCTGGCTTGTTCGACACGGGTGTTAAGGCCATTCCGTTTCAGACGGTTCTGCATATCGGTGGCTTGCTGGGCGGTTTTGTAGGAGCCGATTTGGAAACCATTAAAACCGGTTGGTACCGCCGTCGCCGCTGGTGGCGTTTCAGCTTTTTTGCTGTTTCCCTTGCCGGTTTCCTCTACGGTTTTTTTGTCCTGATCCTTTTTCGCCTGATCTTTTTTGGCTGCATCAGGGGCTTCCGTCTTGTCTTTTTTCTTGTCGGTGGCTGGCTTTGCGACAGCTTGCTGTTCAGCTTGAGCCGAAAGCGGCACGGCTATTTCCAGCTGCGGCAACACTGCATGGTAGCTGAAACCGGGTATTTCTTCATCAGGTGATTCATTGGCTGGAGCCGACACATCTTGCATGCTGGCATTTTGCGGTTGTTGCGTCACGGCAGGGGATTCGGTGCTGCCATCAGCGGCATGCATGTCTGTGCCAGTGGTGCTTGACGCTGTTGTGGCGGCAATTGGGGTAGGGATGCTGCCTTTGTTGGCAAGCGCGTACATGCCTGCGCCGATTAACAAGCCAATGGTGATTCCGCCCGCCATCCAGCCTACGCCGTATTGCCCAAAAGCGTTTTCGGATGCCGTCTGTTTCTTGAAATCTTTGGTCATCGTTGGGGTCTCGCTTGTTGGAGTACACTTGCCAGTATAGCAAAACTCCAAGTATTAATGATTTATGTGGGTATTTTTCAAGTAAAATCTAGCTCAACTCAATCGGGTCGACATCAATGGACCAGCGGATGCCGGAGCGTCCCGGTAGGCTGTGTTCCTGCCGCAACAGTTGACGCAGCGCAAGATGCAGTTGCGCCCGTTGTTCACTGCCTAACAATAATTGGGCGCGGTAGCGGTTGGCGCGTTTTTCTACTGGTGCAGGTATTGGCCCTAGCCGTTGCACGCCTGTCATTTCAGCCGAGGCCAGTAGTTGGCTGATGTGTTCCAGGAATTTCAAGGCTTTCTCCATACTGGCGGTGCTGCTGGCGCGGAGCAACGCTTGATGGCCGAACGGGGGGAAACGCCAGCGTTTGCGGTCTTCCAGCAATTGCTTGGCAAAGGGCGTGTAGCCATGCCCTACCAATTGGCGCAGCAAGGGGTTGTCGGGCTGGGTGGTTTGCAGGATGACCCTGCCTGGTTTTTCCGCCCGTCCGGCGCGGCCTGCCACCTGCACCAGCAATTGGCCGAGGCGCTCCAAGGCGCGGTAGTCGGTACTGAGCAGTGATTGGTCAATGTCGAGGATCACGACCAAGGTCAGATTGGGAAAATCATGGCCTTTAGCCAGCATTTGGGTGCCAACCAGTATCAGGGGTTCATTGCTGCGCACGGTGGCAAGTTTGCCTTCAAGTTCCCCTTTACGGCTGGTGCTGTCCCGGTCGATACGCACCACTGGAAATTCCGGGAAACTGGACTGGAGGCTCAGTTCCAGCCGTTCGGTGCCTTGCCCTTGCGTGGTGAGCCCTGGATGGCGGCAGGTAGGGCATTGTGTCGGCGTGGCTTGTTCTGCGCCGCAGTGGTGGCAAACCAGACGGTTGCGGCGGGCGTGCCAGGTAAGGTTGACGCTGCAATGGTTGCAGACGGCTTGCCAGCCGCAAGCGGGGCAATACAGCGCCGGGGCAAAGCCACGCCGGTTGAGGAACACCATCGCTTGCTCGCCGCGCGCCAGGGTCTGGTGGATGGCTTGCAAACTGGTGGGGGTCAGGCCCGCTTGCAGCTCGAATGGGCGCGTGTCCTGAATTTGCAGGGTAGGTGTGAGCGTTGGGCCGGGGCGTTGGCCAAGGTGGATATAATGGAAGCGGCCGCTTTGCGCGTTGTGCAGCGACTCCAGCGAGGGGGTGGCACTGCCCAAGACAACGGGAATATTGAGCATTTGCGCCCGTTTGATGGCGAGGTCACGGGCATGGTAACGGAAGCCTTCTTGCTGCTTGAGGGAGGCGTCGTGCTCCTCATCAATGACGATCAGCGCCAGATTTGGTGCGGGTGTAAAGATGGCTGACCGTGTGCCGATAATGATTTGCGCCTGCCCGTTGCGCGCTTGCAGCCAAGCCTTGAGGCGTTCGCCATCGCTGAGGCCGGAGTGCAGGCAGGCAAGCGGGATAGCGCCGAAATACCGTTGGAAGCGCAGCAGCAACTGGGGTGTCAGGCCGATTTCCGGCACGATCACCAGCGCCTGTTTTCCGGCGGCCAGCAACGGGGCGATCAGGCGCAGGTAAATTTCTGTTTTGCCGCTGCCGGTAATGCCATGCAAGAGGGTCGGGGGCGGTTTAGGGGTGAGGTTCCATTGCTGGATGCTGTGCAGGCAGTGCTGTTGTTCCTGGGTGAGGGAAAAGCCATCGCCCGGTATGGCTTGCCCCGCGCTGGCGGTTGCTGTGGTCGGCGGAAGCAACAGTTTCTGCGCCCGTGCGGACAAGGGTTTGGGTTTGCGCAGGGCGGCGGGCAATGTGCTGAAAATGACTTCGCCAATCGGGTGGTGGTAATAACGGGCGGCCCATTGCTGCAATTCCAACAGATGTGGGTCTGGCAATGGCAATGGGTCGAGGATTTCCGTCACAGGTTTGAGTTCGAATTCAGTCCCTGATACGGGCGTTTGTTCCGTGTGGATGACCAAGCCGACCGTTTGTTGCTTTCCTAGTGGGGCCAGTACGCGCGCACCTGCCAGGGGTTGCTGCTCTTCGGGGATGATGTAGCTGAGGAGGGTGTGCAATGGGCGCGGGACTGCAATTTGCGCGATACGGGGGATCTGGCTCATGCGGCAAGTGTAGCGGAATTTCCGATGGGGGGCGCATGCGTTTTGAGGGGCAAAGTTACAGCAGTTTTGTAAAAAACTTAACAAATCCTTGCTACATATACAGAAATTTCAGTTATGCACAGAACCTGTGGATAACTCTGTGGAAGAATGGCCTTCAGCCGCTTGTAAGCCTTGTCCAGCAAGCACTTTTACGCTTTGACTAAAAAATAATCAATTCAATCTATTTCTTTAAAATCAATAAGATAATTATTGGTTGCCCATTTACGCTGACGCAGCATAAGTGGAATATGAAGGTAAAGTTATGGTGTGGAAAACTCACAAAAAAGCCCGGAAAAGTCCGGGCTTTTTCAGCGATTGTCAAGACTTGACGTTCATAATTCCTTAATATCGGTGATTAACGCATTGGCGACCGCTTGCCCGTCACCGTACAGCATCCGGCAGTTGTCGGCGAAGAACAGATGGTTCTCAATGCCGGAGAAGCCAGCCCCCTGCCCGCGTTTCACGACAATGACGTTTTTGGCGTAATCAGCGTTGAGGATCGGCATGCCGTAAATCGGGCTGCTCGGGTCTGTGCGCGCCACAGGGTTCACCACGTCGTTGGCGCCAATCACCAGCGCCACATCGGCGGTCTTGAACTCTTCATTGATCTCATCCAGGTCGTAGATGATGTCATACGGCACGCCCGCTTCCGCCAGCAGCACGTTCATGTGGCCTGGCATGCGCCCCGCCACCGGGTGGATGGCGAATTTGACGGTGACGCCACGTTCCTGCAACAGTTTGGTCATTTCCCAGATTTTGTGCTGGGCTTGGGCGACCGCCATGCCATAGCCGGGGATAATGATGACCTTTTCGGAAAACGCCATCATGATGGCGGCGTCAGGCGCTTCGATCGGCTTCATGCTGCCGGTGACCGCCAAGGCTTCGCCGCCGCCTTCACCAAAGTTGCTGAACAGCACATTGGATATAGGCCGGTTCATGGCCTTCGCCATCAGTTGGGTCAGCAGCGTACCGGCGGAGCCGACCACGATGCCAGCGATCATCATCGCAGGGTTTTCCAGCACGAAGCCTTCAAAACCGACCGCAAGGCCGGTGAAGGCGTTGTACAGGGAAATGACCACCGGCATGTCCGCGCCACCGATTGGCAATGTCATCATCACCCCGAAAACCAGTGCCAGCGCAAAGAACAGGAACAGGATGAACATGCCGTAGTCGGTGCCGCTGGTGGCGATGCCCAAACCCATCCACGCCACGACCGCGAACAGGATGCCGTTATAGATCTGCTGGTTCTTGAAGCGCATGGCGTTGCGCAATTGTTTGATGCCTTGCAGCTTGCCAAACGCGATCAGGGAGCCGGAGAAGGCGATGGAACCGATCAGCGCGCCGAAAATGGCCAGCAATTGCACCAGCGGCTCCATTGGCTCGCGTTTGATCAGCTCGACTGCGGCGATGGCCGCCGCCGCGCCGCCACCCATGCCGTTATAGAGCGCGATCATTTGCGGCATATCTGTCATGGCAACGGTTTTGCCAGTTTTCCAGGCAATGCCGCCGCCCACCGCAATGCCGATGAGGATCAGCAGGTAATTGCTGTTGATCTGCGGATGGGCGAAGGTGATCAGGGTGGCCAGCACCATGCCTACGCCTGCCCAGATAATGCCGCGCCGCGCCGTAACCGGCGAGGACATTTGCTTCAGGCCGATAATGAACAGCACTGCCGCCGCAAAGTAAAAGATTTCCACAAACAGGTTCATGGCTTATTTTTCTCCCTTGCTGCTTTTGAACATTTCCAGCATCCGTTCGGTGACGACATAGCCGCCAACCGCATTGCCTGCCGCCAGCACCACGGCGATGAAGCCAACCAGTTGTTCCATGGCACCGTGAGCTTGCCCCAGCACCACCATGGCACCGACCAGCACAATGCCGTGGACGAAGTTGGAGCCTGACATCAGCGGTGTGTGCAGGATGACAGGCACCTTGGAAATCACTTCATAGCCGGTGAACGCCGCCAGCATGAAGATGTAAAGCGCGATAAAACCGTCCATTATTTTGCTCCTTCAACCAGTTGGCGGATGGCTGCATTGGTGATTTCGCCTGCGTGGGTCAGCAGCGCCCCTGCAATGACTTCATCCTCGAAATCCGGTTGGTATTGGCCGTCTTTCAACATCGGTGCCAGGAAGTTCAGCAAGTTTTTGGCGTACATTTCGGAAGCATGCGCCGGAACCTGGCTGGGAATGTTCAGTGGCGCATGGATGACCACGTTGTTGTGGACGATGGTGGCTCCCGGCTGGGCCAAGGTGCAGTTGCCGCCGCCTTCCGCCGCCAAGTCAATGATGACGGCACCAGCTTTCATGCCATTGACGGTGGATTCCGGAATGATTTTCGGGGATGGGCGGCCAGGGACTGCGGCTGTCGTGATCAGCACGTCAGCTGTTGCAATGTGTTTCGCCAGTTCATCCTGCTGCTGCTGCTTTTCTTCTGCGGTCAGTTCACGGGCGTAACCGCCTTCGCCTTCCGCCGTAATGCCAAGCTCGATGAATTTTGCGCCGAGGGACTGGACTTGCTCCTTGGTGGCGGAACGCACGTCATAACCCTCCACCACCGCACCCAAGCGGCGGGCGGTGGCGATCGCCTGCAAACCGGCCACGCCTGCGCCGATCACGATGACCTTGGAGGGGCGGATGGTGCCCGCGGCGGTGGTCAGCATGGGGAAGAAGCGGGGTGCCAAATCCGCGCCCATGATGGCGGCCTTGTAACCTGCGACCGCCGCCTGGGAGGACAAAACGTCCATCGCTTGGGCGCGGGAAATGCGTGGGATCAGTTCCATCGCATACGCGGTGATATTGCGGGCTTTGAGCGCCGCCACCCGCTCCGGATATTTATAGGGTTGCAGGGAGCCGATCAGGACGCAGCCTGCTTTCAGCATACTGATTTCAGCTTCGGAAGGGGGTTGGACTTTCAACACAATGTCCGCCTGCTGATACAGTTCGGCAGCTGATGGAACAATGGTTGCGCCTGTAAAGGCGGAATCAGGGATATGTGCAGCACCGCCAGCCCCAGCTTCGATCAGGACTTCCGCCCCCAGTTTGCTGAGTTTGGCGATGACACTGGATTCCATGGCAACCCGGCGCTCACCCTCAGCAGTTTCCTTGGGTACAGCTACTTTGATTGACATATTGTCTGTCTCCAGATGGGTTGTAGAGAATTTTGAGGCGGGAAAAGCGCGACCCGGTCAAAAATAAAAGCTTAGTATTCTAGCCGAATATTAGAAAGGAATGGAACGTCCGTTAATTTGAAAAAAAAGCCGGGCAATGCCCGGCTTTTTCGCTTGAAGGCAGGTGCCTATGTCATGACAGCCTGCTCAAACAGCGCAGATTAGCGGGTACCAGAGGCGGTCACTTCTACGCGGCGGTTGGTGGCGCGGCCAGCTTTGGTGCTGTTGCTGGCAACTGGTTGGGATTCACCACGGCCAGACGCCTGGATCGCAGCAGCAGGCACGCCTTTGCTGACCAAGTAGTCAGCGACTGCGACTGCGCGTTTTTCAGAAAGTTTCTGGTTGTAAGCATCGGAGCCTACGCTGTCAGTGTGGCCTACCACGCCGATGCCAGTGACTTTAGCGCCCGCCAAGCTACCCAGGAACTGATCCAAATTGGCTTTGCCAGCCGGTTTCAGCGTCGCCTTATCGAAGTCGAAGTTGGCGTCGGAATTCAGGGTCATTTGCCTGATCGGGGCAGGTGCCGGAGCTGGAGGCGGAACAGGCGCTGGGGGTGGAGCCGGAGGCGGAGCCGCTTCACAGCCTTCTGGCATGCTGCCGAACTGGGAATTGACGCAAGTTCCTTCTACACTATTTTTGACAGCTTGGCCGTCACTGTTCTGGACATATTTGCCATCTTCTGCATGGGCAGTGGTAATCATCATGCCTGCCATCAAGGCGGCGATGCTGATGCCTGCAACTTTTTTCAGAGTCATTGTGATCTCCTTAAGCCTGGTTATGAGTTTACATTGTTGATTCCGATCCTCCTGCAATCCTGGAATATTGATTCTGTCTGCAGAAGGCCGAGTAATGACTGAGTGTCTTAAATATACAACAACCGACCCGATTATAGGTTAATTTGGTGTTAAGTGCCTATAGTTTGGCAGGATTTTTCTTGGCGAGTGGTGACAGCCCATTGCCCTATGCTTCCCTCAAAGATGCGTCGCCAACAAGAGGCAGATGAGCCGCCGACAGGCCATTATTTTTGATAGCGTTGCATGGTTGCGCGAGAAGCCGGATCCATCTGCACTTTGCCTTTGTAGTTGCCTTTCGCTTTGACTTTTGGCGCTACCAGTACGTGCGCGCGTGGCGTTGGGGCTGGCGCAGGTGCGGCAACAGGGGCGGGAGCCGCCTCACAGCCTTCCGGCATGCTGCCGTACTGGGCTTGCACGCAGGTTTCTTCTACACTGTTTTTGACTGCTTGGCCATCGCTGTTCTGGAGGTATTTGCCATCCACAGCCTGAGCGGTGCTGGCTATCGTCAGGATGGCCATACCGGCACCAATGATTATTTTCAGAGCCATGTTGATCTCCTTCAATGTCTGGTTTTGAATTCAAGAATTGGCATTGTGCTTCACTCTTGAGCGTAGCATTAATACCACAATTGTGTATATTGCACGACAAACGCACAATACGCCACAGGTGAATGCTATGCAAGGGAAAACGGATTAAGTTATATGGCTATCAATGAATTGCTGAAGATTATGGTGCGTTTGCGCGATCCTCAAACAGGTTGTCCATGGGACATCAAGCAGACTTGGCGGAGTATTTTGCCGCACACGCTGGAGGAGGTATATGAAGTGGCGGATGCCGTAGATCGGGATGATGCCGCTGCCTTATGTGATGAATTGGGTGACCTGCTGTTCCAGGTTGTGTTCATGGCACAGATCGCCAGTGAGCAAGGATTATTCAACTTCAACGACGTTGCCCAAGGGATTACGGACAAAATGATCCGGCGGCATCCACATATATTTGGCGACGCTGTGTTTGCCGATGAAGGGGCGCAAAAACAGGCATGGGAAAATATTAAGCAAAATGAACGCTCCACTAAGGCAGATGCGGAGGGTTTTTTTGCTGGCATTCCGGCGGCTATGCCAGCCTTGCGCCGTAGCCAGAAAATCCAGCAACGAGCCGCGCGGGTTGGGTTTGATTGGGAGGATTGGCGGCAAGTCGTCCCTAAAATTTATGAAGAGTTGGAGGAGGTGGCCGATGCAGTGGGCAAGGGCGAACCTTTTGCCCGTATCGAGGAGGAAGTGGGCGATGTGCTGATGGGGGCGACCAATCTGGCGCGCTTGCTGGGGGTCAATGCGGAAAATGCCTTGCGCCTGTCCAACCGCAAGTTTGAACAACGCTTCCAGAGGGTGGAGGCGTTGTTGTTGGCAGAAGGGATTTCCCTGGAGAAAGCCAGCCTGCAACAAATGGAAGTTGCCTGGAATATCGCCAAGCATGAAGAAAAGGGACAAGCGGCGTATAAAGCTGAATGAAAACAATGCCATCAGTGAGTGGCGAAGGTTCTGTCAAGCCTAGGCGAGCCTGTTTCGCTTACATGGTATGATTGCCCAAGATGTTGTTCACTTTCGCAATGTCTGTGCCTTTGATGAATTTGAATTCCATCATTCCAAGGCCCGATGCCCACACCTTGAATTCTGCATCAAGATCAAACGTTCCTGCTGTTTCAACCGAATAGGCAGTGATCTTGGCGTAAGGAAGGCTGAAAATTTCTACCTTCTTGCCTGTTATGCCCTGCACATCAATACTCATAATCCTTTTGCTGGTTAACACGAGACAATCCCTAACGGTTTTATATTCGGCAAGGACAGCCTCCCCATCCAACAACGCCGCTTCGTAGCGTTTGGCATTGGCACCAACCGCTGGTTCTCCAAGAGCGACCAAAATCTTGTTTACAAATGTTGTCATGGTTTCATCTATCAGTTTTATGGATAAAGGATTAAATGACTATTTTTTGTTAGCGTCAAGTTCAATTGTCATTAAAGATCCTAAAGTGGGAGTTGATGGATAAAAGCAAAAATAGACGAGTTATCCTGTTTGTATGAACAGTGGTGGAAGGTTTGCGTGGGTTTTTGACAGGGTGGTGTCCTGAAAGCCTTGATATTCCGTCTATCCGGAAAAATAACGCCCCCGGCGAACGGGGGCAGTCAACACGGGCGAAAGTTATTATTATAAGTTTATTGTTGTTGTTAGCACTTTTCGACGCCCAGCAGTAAGCAATTCCTTACTGTGGTGAGAGTCCTCCCATCATGCAGGAGGACATCATCAGGCGAGCAGCAACTTATTATTGATATTGATGATGGCTGCTTTCCGCCTCTTGGGGCTTGCTGAAACTTGTTGTTACTGTTCCCAACAACTGGACTCCGGATAAAGTCCCCCGCGTTATCCGCAGGGGTCAGAGGAGTCGAGGCATGGTCAGGCGCTTTATTGTTATTGATGCTTATGCCTGCTCTCTGCCTCTTGGGGCTTGCTGGTAAATGCTTTCCTTAACCCTTTCTTGTTTTTTTTGTTGTCCCTTGCAGACCTTCTAGTTCTTGTTTTTTTTGTTTGCCGTCTCAGTCTGCGCCAGAGTTATTGCAACCCCTATGCCAAGCAATCATGGATTGAGATAACTTATTAATTTCATGATTATTATTGTATAATAATATTATTTTATTAAGAATAAGGTAGGCATCTCTTAGTGTCAGAAAGTGACAGGATTGACACTTTGGGCATGACAGGCAGGCGCGAGGTGACAATCTGGCAGTAAAAATGTGCTACTTCAGGCTGGCGCGTAACGCTTGACGGATCATTTCTTCTACAGTCAATCCCTGGTTTTCGTAGGCGGAAACCATTTGGCTGGCTTGTGCAGGTTTGTAGCCAAGCGCAAGCAAAGCATTAATCGCCTCGTCGCTGACAGATACATTAGGTGTGAAAGCTGGAGTGGGCATGTTGGACGTGTCAGCGTCTGCTGTTTTCGGCAAGCGGTCGCGCAGTTCCACAATCAGGCGTTCGGCGGTTTTTTTGCCGACACCGGGAATTCGGCTCAGACGGGTGATGTCGCCAGCATGGATGACTTGGCGAAATTCTGCTGGATTCATGCCGGAGACAATGGCCAGCGCCATCTTGGGGCCAACCCCGTTGACTTTCAGCAAGTGACGGAACAGTTCGCGTTCAGTCTGGGAGCTGAAGCCGAACAGCAGTTGCGCGTCTTCCCGCACCACGAAATGGGTATACAGCGTGACTTCCGCCTGCAATTCCGGTAGGTCGTAAAAAGTGGTCATGGACGCCTGAAGCTCATAGCCGACGCCATTCACATCCAGCATCAAATCCGGCGGTTGTTTGGTCAGCAGTTTGCCGCGCAGTAATCCAATCATGTCAGTTACCGGTTCATCGCTTGGGAAATGCGGTTTTTCAAGTGGCTGGCGTGTGCATGGCACAAGGCGACGGCCAGCGCATCCGCAGTGTCGGCTTGCAGCCGTCCATGCAGCCCGAGCAGGTATTTCACCATGTGCTGGACTTGGGTTTTGTCAGCGCCGCCCTTGCCGACGGTGGCCTGTTTGACTTCCTTGGGGCTGTATTCGGCGACGGGCAGGCCGCAAGTGACGCCCGCGCAAATGGCGGCACCGCGCGCTTGCCCCAGCTTGAGCGCCGAGGCAGCGTTATTGGAGACAAACACACTTTCGATCGCCATTTCGAGTGGCTGATATTGGTGGATGATCTGGGTGATTTCGCTGAAAATGACGCCCAGCCGTTCAGGCAAGGGGGCATCGCCCAAACGCAGGCAGGTGCTGAAAATATGCCGGGTATGCTGCCCATCCGTTTCGACGACCCCAACGCCGGTCTGGCGGGAGCCGGGGTCAATGCCAAGGATGCGGCGCAACGCCACCTTAACCGTGCGCCTCCAAGGCTTCATCGCTGAAATCGGCATTGGTGAAGACTTCCTGCACATCGTCCAAGTCCTCCAGCATGTCGATCATCTTCAGCAGCTTTTCAGCGATGTCATCATCCACCAGCGTGAGGTTGTCGGCGCGCATGGTGATTTCAGCAAGAGCCGGCGTAAACCCGGCGGCGACCAACGCGTCCTTGACAGCGGTGAAGTCTTCCGGCGAGGTGATGATTTCGGCGGAATTGTCATCGTCCATCTGGATGTCGTCCGCGCCAGCCTCAAGTGCCGCTTCCATCAGCTTTTCCTCATCCACGCCAGGGGCAAAGTTCATCACGCCGATTTTCTTGAACTGGAAGGCGACCGAGCCGTTGGTGCCGAGGTTGCCGCCATTTTTGGTGAAAGCGTGGCGCACTTCCCCGACCGTGCGGTTGACGTTGTCGGTCATGGCTTCGACGATCACGGCGATGCCGCCAGGGCCGTAGCCCTCGTAGCGGACTTCATCGTAGTTGTCCGCGCCGGTTTCACCTGAGCCGCGTTTGCATGCCTTTTCAATGGTGTCTTTCGGCATATTGGCGCCCAGTGCCTTGTCCACCGCCAACCGTAGGCGCGGATGGGCGTTGGGGTCGGAAGTTTTGCCCTCTTTCGCCGCCACAGTGATTTCGCGGATCAGTTTAGTCCAGATTTTGCCGCGTTTTTTGTCAACAGCAGCTTTCTTGTGTTTGATGTTTGCCCATTTGCTATGACCAGCCATGTCCAATTCCCGTCGTTGGTCCCGAAAAATGCGGCGTAGTTTAGCATGGAAAAAAACCGCCTGTCCTGAGCTGCATTGGGTGTGCGCCGCATTCCCGCTCCGGATGCGGCATCCGGCTAACGTCACCCTGTGAATAGTCCGGAATAAAAAAATAGACATTATTCCAAAATATTAACTTATTGATTAACAAATAAATTCAATAGT
>NZ_JAYMYJ010000121.1:0-8630 GCF_035668035.1 Candidatus Thiothrix phosphatis
TTTTATTGGCAGCCCCAACAGGAATCGAACCTGTAGCTGCCCCTTAGGAGGGGGCCGTTTTATCCATTAAACTATGGGGCCAATCAGGAGAGTGCATATTCTAGCCTAAATCGGCAGGTTTGGCAGGAGTTTCTGCGCCGCTGGGCGGTGCGGGCGGGTCGTCCCTGACCATATGTATGGTGCGCTGCGGGAATGGCACGTCAATGCTGTTCTGGCGGAACGCCTTGTCAATCGCCAGGTTCAGGTCGCTGGTGACGCCCAGTTTCGTTTCCACATCACGGATGAAGCAGCGCAGTTCGAAATTCAGCGCGTTGTCGCCAAAGCTTCGGAACAGCACCGACACTTTCATGTCGCTGCGTTCTTTCAGCACCTGCGGGTGCGCGTTGGCGGCGTCGCGCAGGATTTCCATCACTTTTTCCGTGTCCGAGCCGTAAGCGACGCCTATCGGGATAATGACCCGGCTGAAATTGTCGTTCAGCATCATGTTGGTGACCTGCTGGGAGATGATTTCCGAGTTGGGCACGATGATGTCCGAACGGTCAAAGGTCTGGATGGTGGTCGAGCGGATGCTGATGTCGCGCACATAGCCTTCCGCACTGCCAACCTTGATCCAGTCGCCACGGCGGATCGGGCGCTCAAACAGCAGGATCAGGCCGGAAACAAAATTGTTGACGATGTTTTGCAGGCCAAAACCGATGCCGACCGATAGCGCCCCGGCGATGACCGCCAGATTCTTGAACTGGATGCCCGCCACCGCCAGCCCCAGCAGGATCGCCAGCAGGATGCCGCCATAACCGGAAATGGTGGTGATGGCCTCGCGCGCGCCCCGGCTCAAGGCTGTGCGTCGCAGCCAGCTTTCCGCCAGATGCTTCTTGAACACATGTGTCAGGCTGACCAGGAACGCCATCGCCAGCAGGCCGCTGATGATCCGCAGCGGTTCCAGGGTGAAACCGGCGATCTGGACGCCATTGGCCAGCTTTTCCAGCAGGAGCAGGAAACTCTGTTCCGGCATTCCCCACAAACGCAGCGCCAGCACCAGCAAAACCCCGCCCACCACCAGTGTGTTGGTGAGGCGCAACCATAACAGGCCGGGCAATACTTGGCTGCTTTTTAAGTCCAATTGCCGCCGTAAGCGTTGTTGCCAAGGTGCGCGGCCTTCATCCAGGCCATCAAAGATTTCCCCCTGGATTTTCAATAGCAGCCATGCCGCCAGCACCAGGAACAGGCTGCCGAACACGCCGGTAAACAGGAACACGGAAAAATTCCGGAACCCCAGCCACAAGCTGGCCACGGCGGCCAGCGACACGCCAGCAGCCAACACATGCAGGCGTGTGTGCCGGATGAACAGGACATGCCCCGACATTAGCCAGATCAGGCGCGTCAGGGTGATGCCGGTCACGCCGCCAAACAGGTTGCGGATCAATCCGATCAGGTTGCTCGGTTCCGGGCTTTCCGGCGTGGCGAAGTCGAACAAAGGGGAATGGAACAAGGTGCCGATCAAGGTTGCGCCAATCAGCAGCTGCGCCCAGAACTTCAGCCGCTGGCCAGCCCGCCGGTCAGCAGGCTCCACACCTTCCACATTCAGGGCATTGCGCAGCAGGGAATGCAAGACGCCATAGCTCAGGCTGAACAACAGCAGCGCCAGGATAAGCTGTGTCACCGCCGGTATGCCTGCCGGGTAAAGGTATAAGGAAAGCGCCATGGCACCGGTAAACAGGCTGTAGGGCAGAAAACGCAGCATGCTCAACCAGACAGCCGCCAATGTCGGGCTGGTCGCATTGATGGCTGGCATTTCTGCGCGGTATTGGCGCCGTTTGCGGACGCTCCAGAACAGCCCCCCCAGTGACCCGACGAAACCGTAACCCAACGCCAGCCACAGATGTTGCCAGTTGAACGGCAGATTGCCGAGGATGCGCCATGCGCCCGTAATTTCAGTTTTCCAGATGCCAGGCTCCAGCAGGATCACGCGGATGTATTCCCACAGCGGGGTGGTGCGGGCGAACAATTGCTGCTTCAGCAATTCCTGCCGGGTTTTGCGCGCTGTATCCAGCAGGGTGGCAGCCTGCAAACTGAGCAGGCGGCATTGGGACAAGGTTGTGTCGTTCTGCTGTTGTTGGGCCGCCAGTTCCCCACGCTTGCGTTTGACCTCCGCGTCTTCTTCGGGGGTCGCTTTCCCCAAACTGTCGATGGCCTGTTGCGTCTGTGTTTGCTTTTGTTCGTACTGGCTGACGCAGGCTTGGGCGGTTTGCCCCAGCCCCGTCATGGTGGGCGTCAGGCTGTCAAGCCGGGTCATGTCCAGCTCTGGTTGCTGGAATGTTTTGTCCACGGCGTCCAGTTGTTTGTCCAGGCTGTCCAGCGCCTCAGCAGAAAAGTCATCTGCTGCCGCCTGCAACGGCGTCGCCAGCCAAACCAGCAGCAGGAAAGAATGCAATAGGCACCAGCCGGAGATGGTTTTGTTCCGTATCAAGCCCATGCTTCACATCCTATTGGCCGAGAGCGTGAAATCGTCCAGGTATAGGAGCATGTCGCGCTCAGGGGCCCATTCCGGCCCTTCGCCGCCAAAGAAAACCGAGAACAGGAAACGCTCAATCTTGAGGCCGTTGCCCAGCCGGAAGCGCAGGCCGTCTTTATGCAGCACCTCTTTGCCATCCAGCCAAGTGGTGATGATGCCGTCGCGTTTGCCAGGGGTGTTGAGGCGCACAAAGGTCTTGACCTGATGCCACTGGCCTGTTGCCAGCGGCGGGGCATCCCATGCGAAAAAATCGCCGTAGTTGCCGGGTTGATCCATGTGGTAGACATATTGCCCTGCCTTGCCGCCTTGCACCCACATCGCCCGCACGCTCCAGCCGTCGCGCCCGTCAGGTTTGCCGCCGCCGGTGCGGGGGTTGAAACTGCCGATACCGGGCAGTTTCCCACCCTGCACGAAATCGAAGTTCGCCGGAAACTTGAACCAGTAGGCGTAGTGCAGGCTGTCGAGTTGCGCGCCGATCTGCGGTTTCCAGTTGGCGCAAGTTTTTTCGTCATTGCAGCCGGATGCGCCTTTGGGAAGCCTGATGCGCAAGGAGCCGCCCTGGCTGTTGCGGGCTTCCGCGCCGCTGACGACGGTGACGTTGTCCAAGCCCATGCTCCAGTCGGGGCAGTTCCAATCGCGGAAATAGTCCTGTTCGCGGTAGCTGCCGGGCTGGTCATGGTCAAAGCTGATGCGGATGGGTTTGCCGGAGGCAAGCGGGGTTGCGCCGCTGCAATAGGCGTTCAGGTGAAAAGCCTGGTAATGGAGGTTTTCACCTTCTTGGGCGGGCGGGTTTGCCGGGGCTTTGAGGCTGTTCAGGTAAGCCCAGGCCGGATGGCTGGCGGGTGGTTCGGGGTTGCCATTGTACAGCACCAGCACTTTGTCCCACTGCCTGCTGTGGGGGTTCCATTGCAGTTTGGCCGCCATTTCGAAGGGTTGTTGCGGGTTGTTGGTGGCTATGACGCGCACATCCTGTGGAGCCGCCAGCACAGCGGTGGAGGGCAGGGTGGCGAGGCACAAGGTCAAAAGGATAAGTTTGTTCATGGGGGCAGTATAACGGCTTGGAGAGTCCGGCTCACCTTCGGCCATGCGGTAAGGTCATGCGATTGGTTTCTGCTTTCGCAAAAACTGCCGCGCTGTGCTAGGATGCGCCCGCATGATTGTGACTCACAAGGATGCAAATTCTCCTCATATGGCACGATATGTCTTTATCACAGGCGGTGTGGTTTCCTCCCTCGGAAAAGGCATCGCCGCCGCCTCCCTCGGCGCCATTCTCGAAGCGCGCGGCCTCAAGGTCACCATGATGAAACTGGACCCCTACATCAACGTCGACCCCGGCACCATGAGCCCTTTCCAGCATGGCGAAGTCTTTGTGACGGAAGACGGCGCGGAAACTGACCTTGACCTGGGGCATTACGAACGTTTCGTCGGTTTCAAGGCCACCAGGCTGAACAACTTCACGACCGGGCGGATTTATGAAAACGTCATCCGCAAGGAACGCAAAGGCGAATACCTGGGGGCCACCGTCCAGGTGATCCCGCACATCACCGATGAAATCAAACGCTGTGTGCGCGCCGGGGCGGCGGGCGCTGACATCGCCATGGTCGAAATCGGCGGCACGGTCGGCGACATCGAGGCGATGCCGTTTCTGGAGGCCATCCGCCAGATGGGGGTGGAGGATGGCAGGCAGAACACCCTGTTCATCCATCTGACCTTGTTGCCCTACGTGGCGGCGGCGGGCGAGCTCAAGACCAAGCCAACCCAGCATTCGGTCAAGGAATTGCGTTCCATCGGCGTCCAGCCCGACATCCTGCTATGCCGCAGCGAACGCCAGTTGCCGGAAAATGAGCGCAAGAAAATCGCCCTGTTCACCAATGTGGATGAGCGCGCCGTCATTTCTGTGCTGGACGTCGACAATATTTACAAGGTGCCGTTGTGGTTGCATGCGCAAAAGCTTGACCGCATTGTCGCGGAAAAGCTTGGCTTGGCCGACCTGCCGGAAGCCGACCTGTCCGACTGGAAAAATGTCGTCAGCGCCATGGAGTTCCCGGAAGCGGAAATCACGGTCGCCATGGTCGGCAAATACGTCGACCTGACCGAGTCCTACAAATCGCTGAATGAAGCGTTGACCCATGCGGGTATCCAGACCCACACCAAGGTCAGGATCCGTTACATTGATTCGGAAAAGCTTGAATCGGCTGACGAACTGGCGCTGGAGGCGCTGCACACTGCTGATGCCGTCCTGGTGCCGGGCGGTTTCGGCAAGCGTGGCGTGGAAGGCAAAATCCGCGCGGTGCAGTATGCGCGTGAGAACCGGATTCCCTACCTCGGCATTTGCCTGGGCATGCAGGTGGCGGTCATCGAATTCGCCCGCCATTGCGCCGGGCTGGCGAATGCGCACAGCACCGAATTTTTCCCCGGCACGCCAGACCCGGTGATCGGCCTGATTACTGAGTGGCAGACCGAAGACGGCAAGATCGAAAAGCGTTCCCAGAATTCCGATTTGGGCGGCACCATGCGCCTCGGTGGGCAACCTTGCCTGTTGCAAGCGGGGTCACTGGCGCGCGCAACTTATGGTTCCGAGCAAATTATCGAGCGGCACCGTCACCGCTACGAGTTCAACAACCATTACCGCGACATCCTCAGCCAGCATGGATTGGTGTTGTCAGGTGCCTCCATCGATGGCAATCTGGTGGAAATGGTGGAGCTGAAAGACCACCCGTGGTTTTTGGCCTGCCAGTTCCACCCGGAATTTACGTCGCGCCCACGGCAGGGGCATCCGCTGTTCAGCGGCTTCATCCGGGCGGCGCGCCGTTGCCATGATGTGAAAACCGGAGGTTGAGCATGCAGTTGTGCGGATTTGAAGTGGGGCTGGAGCAGCCGTTTTTCCTGATCTGCGGCCCCTGCGCCATTGAGACGGAAAAATTGGCGCTGGAAACGGCGGCGCAATTGAAGGAAATCACCGGCAGGCTGGGCATCCCTTTCATTTACAAATCGTCATTCGACAAGGCCAACCGATCCTCGCACACCAGCGCACGCGGCGTCGGTTTGGAGGCTGGCTTGCGCATCCTCGAAAAAGTCAGGCGTGAAATTGGTGTGCCGGTGTTGACTGATGTGCATGAAGACACGCCGATGGATGAAGTCGCCAGCGTGGTGGACGTATTGCAGACCCCCGCCTTTTTGTGCCGCCAGACCAATTTCATCCAAAACGTGGCGCGGGCAGGCAAGCCGGTGAACATCAAGAAAGGCCAGTTCCTGGCACCGTGGGACATGGGCAACGTGGTGGAAAAAGCACGCGCTGTC
Source organism: Candidatus Thiothrix phosphatis (assembly GCF_035668035.1). Taxonomy (NCBI): domain Bacteria; kingdom Pseudomonadati; phylum Pseudomonadota; class Gammaproteobacteria; order Thiotrichales; family Thiotrichaceae; genus Thiothrix; species Candidatus Thiothrix phosphatis. The sequence continues at coordinate 5,813 of NZ_JAYMYJ010000121.1, forward strand.
GGCAACCAGCAGATCATGGTGTGTGAACGTGGCTACACTTTCGGCTACAATAATCTTGTTTCCGATATGCGCGGCTTGGCGATCATGCGTGAAACCGGCTGCCCGGTGGTGTTTGACGCCACCCACTCAGTGCAGTTGCCGGGTGGGCAGGGCAGTTGCTCCGGCGGACAGCGCGAACATGTGCCGGTGCTGGCGCGGGCGGCGGTGGCGGCGGGCGTCGCCGGGTTGTTTGTCGAATCGCACCCAGATCCGGCCAACGCCATGAGCGACGGGCCGAATTCCTGGCCGCTGGATCGGTTGGAAGAGTTGTTGGAAACCTTGCTGGCGCTGGATCAGGTCGTCAAGGCACAGAAGTTGCTAGAAAACACATTGTAAGTTTACCGGGAAAATTGAAATGTCTGAAATCAAAGCAGTAAAAGCCCGTGAGATTGTCGATTCACGCGGCAACCCGACCGTGGAAGCGGATGTCATCCTCGCCAGTGGGGCGATGGGACGCGCCGCCGTGCCATCCGGTGCCTCCACCGGCTCCCGTGAAGCCATTGAGTTGAGGGATGGCGGCACACGTTATTTGGGCAAGGGCGTGCTGAATGCGGTCGCCAACGTCAACGGTGAAATCGCCAAGGCGGTCATCGGCAAGGATGCAGCTGATCAGGCTGGTGTCGACAGTGCCATGATTGAACTGGACGGAACCGACAATAAAGCCCGTTTGGGTGCCAATGCGCTGCTGGCGGTTTCGATGGCGACCGCCCATGCCGCCGCCAACGAACAAGGGCTGCCCTTGTACCAGTACCTTGGCAAAGCGGACGCCTACCAGTTGCCGGTGCCGATGATGAACATCATCAATGGCGGTGCACATGCTGACAACAGTGTGGATATGCAGGAATTCATGATCCTGCCAGTGGGTGCCACCAGCATGGCGGATGCAGTCCGTTATGGCGCGGAAGTTTTCCACAATCTCAAGTCCGTCCTGAAAAAGCGCGGCCTGAATACGGCTGTTGGCGACGAGGGCGGTTTCGCCCCTGATTTGTCTTCCAATGAGCAAGCAATCGAAGTCATCCTGGAAGCCATTGACAAGGCCGGGTTCAAGGCCGGGCAGGACATCTGGCTAGGCCTGGATGTGGCCAGTTCCGAATTCTATCAGGATGGCAAATACCTGCTGGAATCCGAAGGCAAAAGCTTTTCTGCTGAAGAGTTCACTTCCTATCTGGAAAACTGGGTCAACCAGTATCCGATCCTGACCATTGAAGACGCGATGGCGGAAGGCGACTGGGCAGGATGGGCGCATTTGACCAACGTGCTGGGCAAGCGTATCCAGTTGGTGGGCGATGACCTGTTTGTCACCAACACCAAAATTTTGCAGGAAGGCATCGACAAGGGCATCGCCAACTCCATCCTGATCAAGGTCAACCAGATCGGCACCCTGACCGAGACATTGGCAGCGATCAAGATGGCGCACCAGGCGGGCTATACCTCTGTGATTTCCCACCGTTCCGGTGAAACGGAAGATGCCACCATCGCCGACCTCGCAGTTGCGACCAACGCAGGCCAGATCAAGACGGGTTCACTGTCGCGTTCTGACCGTATCGCCAAGTACAACCAGTTGCTGCGCATTGCGGAAAGGCTGGGCAGCAAAGGCGTTTATGCGGGGAAATCAGCGTTCAAACAACTGGCCTGATAGCCTTTCCAGGCAGATCTGCTATCCTCTTATGGCGGGCTTGTCCCGCCATATTTATTTCTGAAAAACCTGAACATGAGCATGACACGCATATTATTTCTGGTCTTAGGGTTGTTGGCGCTAGGGTTGTTTGTACGCCTATGGGTTGGGTCGGGCAGTTATTCCGACATTCAGAACCTGGAACAGAAAATTGACCAGCAGAACGCCGCCAATGATGAGCAGGCGGAGCTTAAACGCAAGTTGCAAAGTGATGTCGTCAGCCTAAGCAAAGGTGATGCGTCGGTTGAAGAGCATGCCCGTAGCGAACTGGGTATGATCAGGCAGGGGGAAACATTTTATCAGGTTATTTTGAAATCGGATCCCACCCCGACGCCAGGGTTGACGCCCCCCGTCAAGGATGGCCCACATGTTGAGTAAGGTTTGGGTTGTCATTCCAGCGGCAGGCGTCGGCGCGAGGATGCAGGCGGACAGGCCCAAACAATATTTGCCACTGGCGGGCAAAACAGTGATTGAGCATACGCTGGCTTGTTTTGCCGGGCATCCCGCCATAGCGGGCATTGTTGTGGTGGTCAGCGCACAAGACCCTTTTTGGCCGCAATTGCCAGTCAAGGAAATGTCCATATTTACCGCGATTGGTGGCAAAGAGCGGGCGGATTCTGTGCTGAATGGGTTGAATTATCTCACCGAACAATTACAGGCAGCAGAGAGCGTGAATGTGCTGGTGCATGACGCCGCCCGCCCCTGCTTGAGCCGTGGTGACCTCGACAAACTGCTGGTGGCGGGTGCGGATGAAAGCGCGGGGGCAATCCTGGCGGTTCCAGTGCGGGATACAATGAAACGCGCGGGGGCAACTGTTCCCCCACATATTTCCCATACAGAAAACCGCGAGGGTTTGTGGCATGCATTGACGCCACAGATGGCACGGCTGGGCGTATTGCGCGCGGCATTGGCGGATGCTCTGCGCAAGGGAGCCATCATTACCGATGAAGCATCCGCATTGGAGCAGTCAGGGCTGCATCCGCTGCTAGTGGAAGGCGACGCCCGCAATATCAAGATTACCCGTCCCGCTGATCTGGCGTTGGCGGAGTTTTTTCTGGCTGCCTGAAACGAAAAAACCCCGCTTGCGCGGGGCTCCCCTTCCTG
>NZ_JAYMYJ010000122.1:0-57343 GCF_035668035.1 Candidatus Thiothrix phosphatis
AAAACTATTGAATTTATTTGTTAATCAATAAGTTAATATTTTGGAATAATGTCTACTTTTTATAAACTATAATTTCGGTGCTAAATAGTAGGCTTATAAGCCACTGCCTGTACAGTTTTAGCGATGAAGTGATTCGGGGAAAGGCCGTCAGACCTACAAACAATGGGCGCAAAAAAACCACCTGCATCTATAGATGCAGGTGGATCATTAAATCCAAAAATAAAGGATTAGACTTTTTCTTTAATGCGAGCTGACTTACCGGTACGGCCACGCAAGTAATACAGCTTGGCACGGCGCACATCACCACGGCGCTTCACTTCAATGCCAGCAATGCTGTTGCTGAACGTTTGGAAAACACGCTCAACACCTTCACCGTAAGAGATTTTACGCACCGTAAAAGAAGAGTTCAGACCACGATTTTTCTTCGCAATCACAACCCCTTCATAAGCCTGTTGACGTTCTTTGTCACCTTCCTTGACCCGTACCTGAACGATGACAGTATCGCCAGGACTGAATTCAGGAATGGCTTTGCTCATTTGCTCTTGTTCAAGTTGTTGAATAATCGTACTCATGATAATCCTCTAATACAGCTTTTTACTGCTTTCAAACTCATTTATATACTCGTCAAGCAATACACGCTCACTGCTTGTCAACTGCCGCGCCTGTAACAACTCCGGCCTGCATCGCCATGTTTTTCCTAACGCCTGTTTCTTGCGCCAGCGGGCAATCTCCGCATGATTACCACTTTTTAAGACCATCGGCACTTCATACCCTTCCAAAATATCAGGGCGTGTATAGTGCGGACAGTCCAATAATCCGTCAAAAAAGGAATCCTGCGCGGCTGACTCGTGGTGCCCTAACGCCCCCGGCAATAAGCGGGTCAGCACATCAATCAGCACCATCGCCCCCAACTCGCCACCGCTGAGAACATAATCACCAATCGAGCACTCCATATCCACTTCTAGCTTAATGACCCGTTCGTCAATACCTTCATACCGGCCACACAGTAGAATCAGGCTATTCTCAATCAGCAAATCATGAGCCAATGATTGGCTCAAAGGCAAACCTTGAGGGCTCAGGTAAACTACCTTGCCCGGATTCTTTTGACGAGCAGCGCGTATTGCCTGCAACAGGCATTCACCTGTCATGACCATACCCGGCCCACCGCCATAGGGACGACCATCTACAGTGCGGTGCACATCAACCGCATAGTCGCGTGGATTCCACAATTCCAGTGAAATGAGACCACGCTCCGCAGCCCGTCCAGTAATACCGCATCTGACTACAGCATCAACCAGTTCCGGGAACAATGTAACAACATCGAATTGCATGGCGACTAGAAATCCACATCCCAATCAACCACAATAAGCCTGTTAGCCAATGAAACTGACTTGATGACGTGATCCATCACCCAGGGCAGCAAACGTTCCCGTTCCCCCTCAATGACCAAAACATCATTAGCACCAGTTTCAAATAAGTGGTTTACCTTGCCCAGACAGATACCGGTAGTTGTTACAACTTCCATGCCTATCAGATCAATCCAGTAATACTCACCCGCTTCCAGCTCATGCAACTGTTCTCGTGGAATGGCAATATCACAACCTATTAGCTTTTCTGCAGCTGTCCGGTCTGTTATCCCTTCCAACAAAGCAACGATACCCTTCCCTTGTGCTTTCCCCTCAATGACTTTATAAGCCTTCCAATCACCAGCAACCTGCAGGAACCATGGTGTGTATTTTAAGATTCCTGCAAACTGAGCAGTATGGGAAAACACCTTGACCCAACCCTTGATGCCAAACGCGCCAGAAACCCTTCCCAGCGAAATCATCTCAGACTGGACCATACTGAATTAAGCCGCAGCAGTTTCCGCTGTTTCTTTCAGCAATTTAGCGACACGATCACTCGGTTGCGCACCACAACCCAACCAATAAGCAACACGATCCTGCTCAATGTGCAGACGCACTTCTTGGCCACGCGCCACAGGGTTGAAATAACCGATACGCTCAATATAACCACTGTCACGTGGCTTGCGTTTGTCGCTAACAACGATATGATAAAATGGACGCTTTTTCGCGCCACCTCTTGCCAGACGAATATTGACCATTATAGAACCTTACAAAAAACAGTTAACATAGGGCAAACCAAGCCTGCCCGAAGTAAACGCGCAATTCTACGTTAATTTCAGAAAAAGTGAAGCATTGATTAACTGCTTAACAACAAAAAGCCCCTGAGTTCAGGGGCTTTTTGTTAAATTGCTGAATTAGTACCGTTTTTTACTCAACAGAGGCATATTTTGTCCCTGCCCCCATACCTCCAGGAAAATAACGGAAATGGCCGGTGATAGGCATGGCGAACAAGACGTCCTCCATTTTTTCCCCTTCACCAATATTATGCACAATCATGTAGCGATTGGGGTCAGCAGGAGACTTACGGTTTACCACAACCCCAATATGCTCCTGCCCTTCCCCTAGGTTCCAGGTAACAAGATCACCAGGACGATAATCCGTAGCATTGCCTGTTATAGGGAGATTGGCACCATGCCGGACAAAAAACGCCTTCAAATTATATACCCGACGATGGTCAATATTACTATCGGGCCCGCTTAATCCCCACTTTGCCAAATTGGGGTAAGCATAAAAATTGCGTGCCATATCTTCATGCACTAGCCGCTGAAGATCTATCCCCAGCTTCCTATAGGAGCGGATTACTGTATCCGTACATACCCCAACATTGGCTGGCACATCACCATTCGGGTAAGAAATCTGAAAATAGCGGCCATCGTACACCACATGATGACGCAGCCGATCAAGTGCTGCATACGATAACCGATCCGGCGTCGCCACATTGTTCCGGGCAGTGCCCGAACGCTTTACATCAGCCACCTGCTGTGTTGAGCACCCGGCCAATCCAGAGACCAACACAACCCCCAACAACAAAACCGCCCCGTACACACGTGAGCGCCCCACTACACTGAAAACACTACTCATTTACCCCACTCCTGTTCCGCATGTATTGAGTAATACAGACTCCTTCATAAATTAAATATTCTAATATTTATTCACAATAATTAATATAAGAATTCCAGATTAACTCGGCATAAGAGTACCCAAGCTTAATAGGCCGGGCACCCTGAATTAAATGGCGCTTTTGTGATGCCCCAACGGAATGGCAACGGCGCATGAGGATCTGAAACCAACGCTCCCGCATCCACATTCTGGCGCAGCTCCCGCAAGGTCATGTAATACTCTTCCCCTAATGTCAGCTGTACCATGCAAAAATTATTCAGGCTCTGCATTTCCTGCGGCGGGGGTTGATCATTGGAGAATACAGCTTTCGCCCACCGCGCTGGCTGTGAACGTGGATCAAACCGGCCGACATGATCCAAATGGCGACGGATAGAATCAAAGAACATCTTCAAACGCTTGTCGCGCCCCGGCGTCGAATGGTCATCGTATTCCTTTGCATTCATGCAATGCCGCCCGTCGTTACGAATTTTCTGCAAATACCACAATGCGTCATACACATAAACCGCCCGGTCATTGGCATACATGCATAAGGCCAGCAACAAACGCTGAGTTTTTTCATCAGCGGTTTCCGGACGCTTGGCCAATTTATGGGAAATAATATCGGTAAAAGCAACATAATCGTAATTTAGATCAGCCGCCAATTGAAATTGTTCCTCACTGTAGCCAGGTTGCTGATTAGCTGGCTTCTGGATATTTTGAGGCTCCTTGAACCGTCGGTAACCATCACCCAACGTCTTGCTTTCCGGCACATAAAAAGGAAATGAAGGGGTACGCAACAAATAGCGCGCCTGTTTCGGCGTAGTGGACGCCATTACCTCTGCAATACCAGCATCCGTCACATCTGCAATCTGGTAAGAATGTACGCCAGGAGCCACATAAATATCGCCTGGCTTGATGTCATTCAACGCAATGGGATAAGTGTCATGCGGCAAGGATGCGCTACTCGTCATATCAGCGACATAATCCAGGAATTGGCGGACACGCTGCGGCGGCGGCAAATTATCCCATGTAGACATATTATTGCTGATCACCCCCCCTGCTTTGTCACGGTTATTGATGGCAAACGGCAAGCGATTCTCAAATGAGAAAATAAGGCGCATGGCATATACCGCATCCGCACAGTCATTCTCAAACTTGTAATAGATAGGCTTGGCGGGGTCCATGAAAATATCATCCTTCCAGTTAGTGCGCACCCACTGGCGATAACGATCTTCCCATGTGTCATTCCACTCATTCTCATTCGGCCAGACACTAGCAGACGCCATAGAAGGCAAAAACGAGACGACGGCAAACAACAATGCCAAAGCAGATATTTTTTTCATGAAATCCACAACTTGGTTCGGTTGATCAGAAAGAACACTGGATAGTATAAGCGCCCATTTGGCTTTCCCCTGCCTTGGATGACAGGAAAAAACACCCATAAGTTCCCGAAGGTTGCTAGACTAGTTCGACTTATTGAGAATTTCAACAAAAAACTGCCCTGTTACGTCGTAACAGGGCAGCTATTCCCTAGCCATTGATAATATGGACTCAACAGCCTATGGCCACCAGCAAACAGAAATTATTTCTGATATTGCTGCATAACCTCTTTGGAAGACTGATCCATCATGATAGGCCCTTTATAGTTACCTTTGGCTTTAACATGAGGAATCATTGGGCGTTGACCGCCTTTGCAGCCATAAGTGTGAGTATGGTTAGGATTGGTATATGGATGGCTATGCGTAATAGAATTGGTGCAACCAGGAATAGGTGGATGAGTGTGGCACCATTTGTCGCTCTTATCGCATGCTCCAGTTTGTGCTGGAGTTGTTGTAGCGGCTTCTGTAGTAGAGGCTGTAGCTTGTTGAGCAGTTTGTTGGCTCATTTGTTGGCAGCCAGTAGCAAACATGCCCGCAACAATCAGGGTTGCAAGTGTCAGTTGAGATTTAATTTTCATCGTCTTGGTCTCTTTCATTGTTTAAGGGAAAGCACTCAGATTGTAGCAAAGAATCATGCATTTCTTTACTAGAAATCAAGCAAATTTAACATGAATCAATACCCTGCAGCTTAAGCCGCAAATCTGTTAATAGGTTGCAGCAAATTCAGGAAAGGTTCAAACCAAGCCGGAACCACACAATCTATAAATAATTTTTATTTAAAAACCCAATAAAAAAGCCTCTTGCATTAACAAGAGGCTTTTCGAACATCTCATCCTGAGACAGGATGTTTTTCAGCCCAGCAATTACTTCTGATACTGCTGCATGGTAGCTGCAGAAGCTGGATCCATCATGACAGGACCTTTGTAGTTGCCCTTTGCCTTAACATGAGGAACAACTGGGACTGGAGCTGGAGCTGGAACAACTGGAGCCGGAGCTGGAACGACCGGAGCTGGAGCTGGAGCTGGCTCAGATACTTGCTGGCCACCAGTAGATTGCTGTTGGCTACAACCAGTTGCCAGCAGGCCAGCGAACAGCAGACCAGCGATAACCACTTGAGATTTCATTTTCATAGTAGTAAAACTCTCTAAACAATTGATTTGGAAAGGGAAATCTTTATCTCGCCCATACTGGCGCCGATACAGACCATAATCCAGACCATGATACCTCTGGATGAAGCGCATCATACAACCAGACAATTCACTAGGCAAACCCATCTTATCGTAAAAATCCAGTGAGCATCATAAAAAATGCAACAAGTTATACCAGATCAACCAGGAAAGCCCCCCATGGGAGGAAAGCCGCCGCCCATCGGTGCCTTGCCCTTCAGCCCTCCCATCAGTTTGCGTAGCCCCCCTTTAGAAAACTGCTTCATCACACGACTCATCTGCAAATGCTGTTTGAGCAAACGGTTCACATCTTGCACTTGCAAGCCACAACCTGCAGCAATTCTCCGTTTGCGGGAGGCTTTGATAATGTCAGGGTTACGGCGTTCCTCCAATGTCATGGAGTTGATAATAGCGATCATACGCCGAATCTCCTTGTCATTCGCCTGTTCTTTGAGATTCGCAGGAAGGCTACCCGCACCTGGCAACTTATCAAGCAACCCAGCCATACCCCCCATTTTCAACATTTGCTGCATCTGGTCACGCAAATCCTCAAAATCGAAGGACTTGCCCTTGTTCAATTTCTTAGCCAGTTGCTGGGCTTTCTTGTGGTCGACCTTACGTTGGGCATCTTCAATCAGGCTGAGCACATCCCCCATACCGAGAATGCGCGAAGCCATCCTGTCAGGATGGAATGGCTCCAACGCGTCAAGCTTTTCTCCTATCCCGATAAACTTGATCGGCTTACCCGTAATTTGGCGCACGGAAAGCGCAGCCCCGCCCCGCGCATCGCCATCAGCTTTGGTCAACACCACCCCAGTCAGTGGGAGCGCATCGCCAAAAGCCTTCGCGGTGTTAGCGGCGTCTTGGCCTGTCATGCTGTCCACTACAAACAGGGTTTCAACCGGCGTCACTGCTGCATGAATATCCTGAATCTCGGCCATCATCTCAGCATCAATATGCAAACGTCCTGCCGTATCGATAATCAGCACATCAGCATATTTACGCTTCGCCTGTTCCAAAGCGGCACGGGCAATATCCACCGGCTTCTGTGACGGTTCACTGGGAAAGAAAATCCCACCTGTCTGCCCAGCAATGGTTTCAAGCTGCTTGATCGCCGCCGGGCGGTAAACATCACAACTGGCCACCATCACGGATTTGTTCTGGCGTTCCTTCAGAAAACGGGTCAGTTTGCCCACAGTAGTGGTTTTACCCGCCCCTTGCAACCCAGCCATCAAAACGACCGCTGGCGGCTGGGCGTTCAGTGACAGATTCTCATTGGCCCGCCCCATGATGGTGATAAGCTCGTCATTTACCACCTTGATCAAGGCCTGCCCTGGACTTAGGCTTTCCAGCACTTCCTGCCCAACAGCCCGCTCACGCACCCGGTTAGTAAACTCACGCACCACCGGCAGCGCGACATCCGCCTCCAACAAGGCCATCCGCACATCACGCAGAGCGTCCTTGATATTGTCATCCGTCAGACGCGCTTGGCCACGTAATTTTTTTACTGTCTGCGAGAGACGTTCACTCAAATTCTCAAACATGATTGACTTCTTTCTAGTCCCATCTGGACACAAGTTGCTATCATAGCATTAAAGTTTAACGCAAAAGTGAATGCCTTCTTCAAGGAAGGGCACTTAAATATTGATTTTTTAGTTAACCAGACGAAACCTGTTTGAGAATGACAATAACGATCAACCTGCTGGCGACACTGGCATGGCTGGCGACATGGCTGTTGATTGGTGTGCGCTTGCGTAACCGATTGGGGGCAAAACCACCACAATACCGGCATATGCTGATTGTGGCCTGGATATTGGCGTTGGGGATGCATGGCTGGACAATTCTGCATAATATCTGGCAGCCAGATGAAATTTCCATCAACTTTACGGCTGCTGGTTCCATTGTCATGTGGTTATCCAATTTATTGCTGTTTGTGGCAATGTTAAGCCGTCCACTGGAAACGCTGGGGATTTTTGCAACGCCGTTCACCCTCACAGCCATGCTGTTGCCATTATTGGACTCCAATCACACAGCGGCAATCCACCTGAACAATGGGTTGGGCGTACATATTTTCACATCCCTGCTAGCCTATAGCATGCTGACACTGGCCGCGTTACAGGCATTGCTGCTGGCATGGCAAAACCGACATCTGCACAATCATCATCCTGGCGGATTGATTCGCACCCTTCCGCCCTTACTGGATATGGAATCACTGCTGTTCAAGCTGATCCTGCTGGGCGTCATCCTGCTATCATTCGGACTTTTGAGCGGCGCGTTATATATTGACAACTTGTTTAGCCAACACTTGGTGCATAAAACAGTCCTCTCGATTGTGGCATGGATTGTGTTCGCCGCCCTGCTGCTCGGGCATTGGTTTTATGGGTGGCGCGGGCGTATTGCCATCCGTTGGACCCTAAGCGGTTTTTTTCTTTTGATGCTGGCGTTTTTTGGCAGCAAGTTTGTACTGGAATTCTTGGTTAAACCAACGTGAAACTCGACGACATACCGTTAAGCATCCTGCTTCTATTTCTGCTGGTTCTGTTCATGTTATCAGCATTCTTCTCCGGTTCAGAAACAGCCTTGATGTCACTGAACCGTTACAAGCTGCGCCATCAAGCGGACAAAGGCCATGCAGGGGCAAAGCTTGCCCAAAAACTGCTGGACAAGCCTGACCGGCTGATCAGTTTGATTTTGTTATGCAACAACTTTGTCAACATCCTGATCACCCAAATTTCCACTCTCCTAGGTTATCAGATGTTCGGGGACGCAGGCCTCGCGGCCGCAACCGGCTTTCTGACTTTTATATTATTGATTTTTGGGGAAATCACACCAAAAACACTGGCTGCCATGCGGCCGGAGAAAATTGCCTTTGTGTCCTCGCACATTTACGTCGTCCTGATGAAAATCATGTGGCCTTTCATCTGGTTGCTGAACCTGATCACCAACAATCTGTTGCGCCTGCTGGGGGCTCACAGCGATGACAGCAGCCGGGTGGCCTTGAGCCACGAAGAATTACGCAGCGTGGTCAGCTCTGCCGGAACCCATATTCCGCAGAACCATCTGGACATGCTGCTGCGCGTCATGGACTTGGAAAGCACCACAGTCGAAGACATCATGATCCCGCGCAGCCAACTCGTCGGGCTTGACCTGGATGATGACTGGAATGAACTGGAAGAGCAGATTGTCAACAGCAATTTCACCCGCCTGCTGGCATATCGGGAAAACCTCGACAACGTGCTCGGTTTTGTCCACTTGCGCAAGCTACTGCCCCTGTTCCGTGACGGCCACCTTGAGCGGGAACGTTTTGAAGCCAGTATTCGCCCTGCCTATTTCATTCCAGAAAGCACCACCCTGCCCCAGCAACTGTTAAATTTTCAGAAAGAAAATCGCCGCATAGCCTTGGTTGTGGATGAATACGGTGAAATTCTCGGCCTGATAGCCCTGGAAGATATTCTGGAGGAAATAGTCGGCGAGTTCTCCACCGTCCCTTCCAACCAAACGCGCGAAATCCGTCAAATGGAAGATGGTGGTTATTGGGTGGATGGCTCCATACCCATCCGCGACATCAACCGCGAATTGGGCAGCAATTTCTCAGCCGAAGAGGCAAAAACCATCAACGGCCTGATCCTGGAATACCTGGAATCCATTCCTGTTCCGGGTATGACCGTACTGATCGACGATTACCCAATGGAAATCCGCAAAACCCGCAACAATGCGGTCAAAACCTTGATTATCCATCCCAAAATCCAGCGTATACGGCCAGAACCGGATGAGTAAGGCCAAACTCCAGTACTATTGCACCGCCTGCGGCAGCCTGCACAGCAAATGGAGCGGGCAATGCGGCGATTGCGGCGCATGGAACACGTTGGAAGAAAGCGTCACCCTCACTGCCGCCAAACATCCACACAACCGCACTGGCGGGTATGCTGGCGAGCAAGCCGTGATCCGCTCATTGAATGACGTTAGCCTGAGCGAAGACCCACGCATCCCGACCCACCAGCCAGAATTGGATCGGGTGCTGGGCGGCGGTCTGGTCGCTGGGTCTGTCGTGCTGATTGGTGGCGACCCCGGCATTGGCAAGTCCACTATCCTGTTGCAAACACTCGCCACCCTGACGGAATTAAAAAGCTTGTATGTCACCGGCGAAGAATCCCTTCAGCAGGTTGGCCTGCGCGCCCGGCGGCTGGGTTTGCCCACGGATAACCTGCGCCTGCTGACGGAAACCTGCGTGGAAAGCATCCTATCACTGGCGACTCAGGAACAACCCGGCTTGATGGTCATTGACTCCATCCAAACCATTTTCACCGACAATTTGCAATCCGCACCCGGCTCCGTCAGCCAGATCCGTGAATCCGCCGCCAAGTTGGTGCGTTTCGCCAAACAAACCCAAACCGCCATGTTCCTGGTCGGCCATGTCACCAAGGAAGGCACACTAGCCGGTCCGCGGGTGCTTGAGCATATGGTGGACACCGTATTGTATTTTGAGGGCGACCCTGGTGGACGTTACCGCATTTTGCGCGCCGTCAAAAACCGTTTTGGCGCTGTCAACGAACTTGGTGTCTTCGCCATGACTGAGCAAGGGCTGAAAGGCGTCAGCAACCCTTCGGCCATTTTTCTCTCCCGACACGAAGGGCCAGTCTCTGGCAGCGTCATCATGGTCACACGCGAAGGCACACGCCCGTTGATGGTGGAAGTGCAGGCGCTGGTGGATGAAAGCCATGGCTCGGCGCCCCGCCGGGTCACCCTTGGATTGGAACAAAACCGCCTCGCCATGCTGCTGGCGGTATTACATCGGCATGGCGGAATTTCAATGTTTGACCAAGACGTATTCATAAATGTTGTCGGTGGTGTTAAGATTTCAGAAACCGCAGCCGATTTATCATTGTTGCTGGCGGCGCTCTCAAGTTTTCGCAACCGTCCTCTGCCTGCTGATCTGGTGGTTTTCGGAGAGGTTGGGCTGGCTGGCGAAATTCGCCCCGTTCCAAACGGCGAGGAGCGTTTGCGTGAAGCCGCCAAACACGGTTTTAAACAGGCGATCGTGGCGAAAGGAAATAAACCACGTCATCCGATTGAAGGCATAAAGGTAGTAGCCATTGCAAGGTTGGAGAAAGCAATCGAAATTGTGATGTAAATGCACGACAATAACGTACATAATCGTTGACTCCCCGCAACAGATATAATAATTTTATTATCGGTTCGGGCCGCAATTTACGTTACAAATACGGGTTACGGGCAACAATTGAGGGCACGTTTTGCTGGCTTCCTCTCTCCATTTCGACAGTATTTATTTTTTATTACTCTCACCCACATCCATAGACGGGGAGTATGTGTCTTGTCTTTTTCAGAATTAGGCTTAAATCCAGAGTTTGCAGCCAAAATCAAGGCTGCCGGGTACGAAAACCCGACTGAACTGCAAAAACAGTTGATTCCACTGATGGCCCAGAACAAAAGCGTTATCGTCTGGACCCAATCAGCTTCTGGCAAAACCGGGGCATTCCTGATACCTGCCATTGATTACGTGATGACCCACCCGCTGGAAGAGCACCGACATACACGCATTCTGGTTTTGACTTCACGCCGCGACCGGGTCAATCAAATCAACTATACAATCAAGCGCCTGACAGGGGATGAGCAGCAAATTCGTTCTGGTTTCATCGTCAGTGGCCGCCCTTACCAGCCACAAATGCGCCTGCTACGCCGTCCGCTTGACCTGATGATCGCCACCCCTGGCCGCCTGAATGACTTGGTTGACAACAACAAAGCAGACTTTTCCAAGCTGGAAATGCTGGTTATTGATGATTTGAGCGCCATTTACCACAAGGGCTTGCATGGCCTGATCAATAAAATCCTGTCGGAACGCTCCACCGCCTGCCCTGTTATTGCATTTGTGCGCCAGGAAGACGAAATCGCCACTTATGCCAGGGCAGTATTGGCCGGTGCCGCAGAACTGGAAGTGGAAGACGACCGCAACCCATTGCTGCAAATACCGCAAGTCGTGCATCTGGCCGATGACTACACCCACAAGATTGCACTGATGGATCATTTGTTGGATGAATTTTCCGGCGAACCAACCATCATTTTCACCATTAGCGCCAAAACCGCCAAGGCGTTGGCCGAAAGCCTCGCCAACCATGGACATAGCGCAGAAATCGCCGCTGACCTACCAGCAGAAGAACGCAACGGCTCATCTTGCCCCATTTTGATTTACGCGGATCAAGATGGCCTGCTGCCAAATTTGCATGGCGAAGAACATATCATCAACTTCGAGCTCCCCCCCAAAGTGGAGGACTATGAAGCCCGCCTGCAAGGCATTTCAGCTGACTCCCGCGAAGAATCCGTCATTGCCATTGTGCTGCCGCGTGAACGTGAAAACCTGAAAAAGATTGAAGACTTTCTCGGCGACTCCATTGAACAATGCACACTGCCTGGCTTGGCTCCCTTGGAACATACTTCCGGGTTTACGCCAGCCGTCCGTTCCCCGCGCTCCAACAATGGCAAGCAACAGCATAAGAAAAACGGCTACAGCCAGCAATCCCAGCCGGGTGGCAAAAGCAAGCACCAGCAAAGCCAACCTCATGCCGCAGGGCAAAACAAGGGGCGCAACCCAAATGCCCAACGAGGGAGCAGCGGCAAAAACGAGCCGCCACAACAACCCACACCAGAGCAACAACGCCAGCGCAAAGGGCCTTATGGCCGCCTTAATGGCGGGGCGCAGCGCAAACGTGATGGCAACGGCAGTGCCCCACATTCAACTTTCAATCCTGCTGCCCGCCGTGATAACGGTGGCTCTTATGAAATCGGTAGTTGGGAAAAAGCAGACTATATGCCGCAACAGAATGACAAACCTAAAGAAAAACAGGTTGTTATTCGCTACAAGGAAAAGAAGCGCCGTATTTTGACCAAATAAACGCCAAAGAAACCCATGCATTTAGACACGGAAGCATTGCATAGCAAACTGGCGGCGCTCACTCAGGAGCATAGGGAGCTTGACGCAGCGATTAGCGCCTTAATGCAGGAATCAAGTTATGACCAATTCAGGGTTTCTCGCATGAAAAAGCGCAAGTTGCTGATCAAGGACATGATTTCACGCATCAACAGCCAATTGATACCTGATCTTAACGCTTGATTACTGTCCTTCCTCAAACCATAAGCTGCGAATAGCCGCTATGCCCTGCCCACCGTATCGGCGCGCCATCAACGCATCGCGCCGAGCCATTCCGCCTAAAGCGTAAACTGGGAAATTAACCCCTTCCACAGCCTCAGCGAATGCGTCCCAGCCCAAGCCAGCCGCCTCCGGATGTGACAGAGTGGGCAATACCGGCGACAGCAACGCAAAATCCACGCCCACCTCCGCCGCCCGACGCAACTCCTGCCCATTGTGGCAGGAAGCCGACAGCCATTGTCCATTCTGGCGCAGGAAAGCAGGCATTTGCCACAACTGACGGCTAGTCAGATGCAGGCCATTTGCCTCCTTCAGCATCACCGGCGGGGAATTCAACATAATTTTGGCAGTGAATGATTGGGCCAAGCTGACAGCGTCTTGGGCTAACGCCAGATAGCTGTCAGCAGACAATGTCTTTGCCCGAAACTGCACCAAACGGACGCCAGACCGCAACGCCCTCTCCAACTGCTGCAGGAACGCAGCATGACCTTCCACAGGCTCAGGGGTGATCAGGCAATGTGCGGGTAAGCGGGCGGCGGTGATGATAGGATAATTAGCGGGAGGAAACTCCAGCATTGGCAACTGTTCAGGCTCAAGCCATGCAACCGGCTGCCCTTCACGCCCATGCGGATCACCGGAAAACGCCGTCACTTCCCAAACATCCAGCAACACAGCCCGCTCAGGGTATACATGCCTGACCTTGATCAAGGGCTTGGCTTGCAAAACCGTGATGCCAAGCTCTTCCTCCAGTTCACGGTTTAAAGCCTGTGCAGGAGCCTCACCAACTTCCAACTTGCCGCCGGGAAACTCCCACTTGCCACCCTGATGTTTGTTGGCCGGACGTTGCGCCAACAGGATATTGCCAACTTCATCCCGGATGACTGCCGCCACGACGTGCAGGTAGCCCGCATCAGGAACGGTATTCGGCATTAATCTTGACGTAATCGTAGGAAAAATCACATGTCCAGGTCGTGGCGCAGGCGTCACCACGCCCCAAGTGGATGCGGATGTTAATTTCATCACGCCCCATCTCAACCTGACCCAACTCCTCATGATAGCTGGCAGCAGGTTCGCCATTCTCAATCAGCAAGGTTTCACCCAACCAGATGCTGATACGGCTGACATCCAGCATATCAACAGGGCTGCGCCCAACAGCAGCCAAAATCCGCCCCCAATTGGGGTCGCTGGCGAACAGCGCAGTCTTGACCAGCGGGGATAAAGCGACGGTGTTGCCAACAGTGCGCGCTTCCGCACGGGTAGATGCCCCATCCACTTCAATGCCAATGAACTTGGTTGCCCCCTCGCCATCACGCACAATTGCCTGCGCCAGATACAGGCAAACATCCAACAGCGCCTGCCGGAACGCCGCCAGACCATCACCGCCCACATAGACGCCAGAACTGCCTGTCGCAACTACGACCAGCGAATCATTGGTGGATGTATCGCCATCAACAGTGATGCAATTGAAAGTTTCTTCCACCACCTCATCCAACAGCCTTTGCAGGACAGCCGTCTCCACCAGCGCATCCGTGGCCACAAACGCCAACATGGTCGCCATATTGGGGTGGATCATACCGGCACCTTTGGCAATCCCCGTAATGGTGACAGTCTCACCAAAAATTTTCGCTTGGCGGCTGATGGCCTTGGCGACCGTATCGGTGGTCATGATGGTGCGGGAAGCTTCCAACCAACCATTTTCCTCGAGCTTGGCGAAAGCGTCCGGCAAAGCGGCGGAAATCTTTTCCACCGGCAGTTGCATGCCGATCACGCCGGTAGAAAACGGCAACACCTGCTCCGCCCAACACGCCCCCTGCTGGGCAACCTGCTCACAACAACCGCGCGCCGCTTGCATTCCCTGCTCACCCGTGCCCGCGTTGGCGTTGCCTGCATTGACCAGCAGGTAACGGGGATTGGAATGTTGCAGGTTATACCGGCACACATGCACCGGCGCGGCACAAAAAGCGTTGCGCGTAAAAACGGCGGCAGTATGGCTGCCCGGCTCAAGCTCAATCAAGAGCAAATCGTTACGGTTTTTATAGCGGATGCCCGCATCAACCGACGCCAGCCGCACACCGGCTACAGGCAATAGGGTTTCAGGCGTATGTAAGTTGACAGCCATGTTGCTTACTCCTACAGAAACCGTTGAATAATATTGCTTAACTCAACTTGCCGTGGCACTGCTTGTATTTCTTGCCAGAACCACAAGGGCAAGGATCGTTGCGCCCCACCTTGGCTTCTTCCCGTTGGTAAGTGTCGCCGCCCACAACAGCGTCCACGACTTCTTCCTCAGATTCAAAGCTGTTGGCATCAGGATGGGAAAACTCCATCGGCTGCTCCGGACGCTCCTCCAGATCCGCCATGGCTTTTTGTGGCTCCTGCAACTGGATGCGCATCAGGAAGGCGACCACATCATGCTTGATGCGCTCCAACAGCTGTTCGAACATTTCGAAAGCTTCGCGCTTGTATTCCTGCTTGGGATTTTTTTGCGCATATCCACGCAGGCCAACGCTCTGGCGCAAATAATCCATTGCCACCAGATGTTCCTTCCATTCGGTATCCAGCACATGCAACATGACATCGCGTTCCAGCCGACGCATGTTGGGCGCACCAATCATGTCCTCTTTCTGCTTGAGTGCTGCGGCGGTTTTTTCCTGGATACGGTCACGCAGGGATTCCTCATACAGGCTCCGGTCTTCCGCCAGCCAAGCCTTGATCGGCAAATCCAAGCCGAAGTCGGTGTACAGTTGTTTGTAGAGGCCATCCAGATCCCATTGTTCGTCAACACTCCCCGGCGGGATATGAAAAGCAAACGCGGTGTCAATCACATCCTCACGGATGGCATCGATGGTTTCCTTAATGTCTTCCGCCTCCAGCAAATCATTGCGTTGGGCGTAAATCACCTTGCGCTGGTCATTGGCGACATCATCGTATTCCAGCAAGTGCTTGCGGATGTCATAGTTATGCGCTTCCACCTTGCGTTGGGCATTTTCGATGGACTTGGACACCAGCCCGGCCTCAATCGCCTGGCCTTGCTCCATCCCCAGCTTCTGCATCATGCTCTTGACCCGGTCGGATGCAAAAATACGCATCAAGTTGTCTTCCAACGACAGGAAGAAACGTGAAGAGCCAGGGTCACCCTGACGTCCGGAACGGCCACGCAACTGGTTGTCGATACGGCGGGATTCATGGCGCTCGGTGCCGAGAATATGCAAACCGCCGGATTCAACCACTGCGTCATGACGTTTTTGCCACAAGGCACGGATTTTGGCGACCGCATCAGGATCTGGATTTTCACCCAGTTGGTGAATTTCCTCATCAACACTGCCACCCAGCACAATGTCAGTGCCCCGCCCCGCCATATTGGTGGCGATCGTGACGGCGCATGGGCGACCTGCATTGGCGACAATATGTGCCTCGCGTTCATGCTGTTTGGCATTGAGGACTTCATGCGGAATCCGTAACGCTTTCAGCTTGTTGGAAACCAGCTCAGAGGTTTCGATGGAGGCAGTGCCCACCAGCACCGGCCTGTTCTTGCCGACCTGCTCCTGGATTTCCTGGATAATGGCTTCGTATTTTTCCTCCGCCGTCAGATAGACCAAATCGTTGGAATCGATCCGGATCATCGAACGGTGGGTTGGAATGACAACAACCTCCAAGCCATAGATTTGCTGCAACTCATAAGCTTCCGTGTCAGCAGTGCCCGTCATCCCTGAAAGCTTTTCGTACAAACGGAAGTAGTTCTGGAACGTGATGGATGCCAGCGTCTGGTTTTCCGCCTGAATTTCCACCTGCTCCTTGGCTTCGATCGCTTGATGCAGCCCTTCTGACCAACGCCGACCCGGCATAGTCCGCCCGGTGAATTCATCGACAATAATGATCTTGCCATCACGCACGATGTAATCAACATTGCGCTGGAACAAGGCATGGGCACGCAACGCCGCATTCAGGTGATGGAGAATGCTGATGCTGACAGTATCGTATAAGCCCTGCCCTTCCGGCAGAACGCCCGCTGTCTGCAACAACTGCTCCGCGCGTTCCTGACCTGCCTCGGTCAAATAAACCTGACGGGCTTTTTCATCTACGGAATAATCACCAGGCCCATCCTCTTGCTGCTGTTTTGTCAGTTCGGGAATCAGCTTGTCAATGGCGATGTACAATTGGGAGGCATCGTGGCTGGGGCCGGAGATGATCAGCGGAGTACGCGCCTCATCAATCAGGATTGAGTCCACTTCGTCCACAATCGCATAATTCAACGGACGCTGCACACGGTCTTCCTTGCGGAAGGCCATATTGTCACGCAGATAGTCGAAGCCAAATTCGTTGTTTGTGCCATAGGTAATGTCGGCTGCGTAAGCAACGCGGCGTTCTTCTGAATTCAAGCTATTCGTGATGACGCCGGTGGACATGCCCAAAAAGCCATACACCTTACCCATTTGCGCAGCGTCGCGCTGGGCAAGGTAATCATTGACAGTGATGACATGCATCCCTTTACCGGGCAGCGCATTCAGATAAGCCGCAAGCGTTGCCACCAAGGTTTTGCCTTCACCCGTTTTCATCTCGGCGATCTTGCCGTCATTCAACACCATGCCGCCAATCATCTGCACATCATAATGGCGCATCCCCAACACCCGTTGGCTGGCCTCACGCACAACGGCAAAGGCTTCAGGCAGCAGGTTATCCAACGGCTCGTCCTGTTGCAGGCGGTTACGGAACTCAGTGGTTTTTGCAGCTAATTGGACATTTGACAGGGATTTGTATTGCTCTTCCAGAGCATTGATTTTTTTGACTGTTTTGGAATAAGACTTGACCAGGCGGTCATTGCGGCTGCCAAAAATCTTTTTGGCTACAGAACCCAGCATACGTTTCTCTCTATATCCTTTCCAAATAGAAAGTCCGGTGCAGCACCACTTGGGCTTAGGCGCTACACCGGACGGCTTAATCCATTATATACGGATTAACTGGCTGTACGGTGAATTATTCTTCGTACCCAAGGTATTCGCGTGGATTGACTTGCTCACCATTTTTCAGCACTTCCAAATGCAGGTGAGGGCCGGTGGAGCGGCCAGTATTTCCCATCCAGGCAATCATGTCGCCTTTTTTAACAACCTGCCCAGCCTTGGCCTTAGTAGAACTCAGGTGAGCGTAACGGCTGATGAGGCCATCACCATGGTCAATTTCCACCACATTGCCATAACCATTTTTGGGGCCAACATAGGAAACAACGCCCGCCCCGACAGCGTAAATGTCCGTACCAACCGGCCCGGCGAAATCAATGCCCTTGTGCAAACGCCGGTATCCATTGAAAGGGTCGCGCCTGAAACCGAATTCAGACGAAATGTACCCACTGTGTACTGGACGCCCAGATGGCATGACCTCCGCCTGTAGGGTCAACCCCTCCAGAATCTGGTCCAGTGTCGCCAGCATGCCCTTTTCCCTATCGACCCTACTTTCAGCTGTCTGAAAAGCCATCAACAATTCATTTGATGAGATTTTCTGCCGCAGCACACCTGGGTCATCCAGATCCACACCGCCCCGCCCTGGTTCCGCATCCAGGGAAAACTCTTTTGGATCAAGCTTCGCCTTATTTGCAACCCGTTTCGCCAACGCGTTCAGGCGCGCAATTTCGGCCTCCAGCGTACCCAAGCGGACAGAGAGGGTGTCAACATCAACGGTATAGTTGGCATACGCCTTTTTGATCTGGTCGACTGTTGAAATCTGCTGCTCCAGCGCCGACAACAGCTTGCCTGCATCATTCCGGGAAATATCGGCGTTCTGCGGTGTTGAATCCAAACGGTACAAACCTAGCATTTGGTTAATGGAAAGACCCAACAGCAGCAAAGCAATAACACCCGCTGGAATGATCAAATGTTGCCATGGTTGTAGAATGAAAGAGGTACGGCGCGAACCATCATCACTTAGACAGATTACCTGCATGGTAGAAAATCTCTCAGATTCCTTGTAAGTTCAAAAAATGCGATCATCGGTTCTCAATGATAGTAGGGGGCAGCAACGTTGGGAGAGAAAAACAGCATGAAAAGAGTTAATCAACTGATTAATAAAGATATTGATGAAAGACTCCATCAACTTGATGAACTGACTGAAGTAATTGCTCACTTCTTTTCCATCCCCGCTGAAAACCGCTTTTGGCCTTTACTAAAAAACCAGCGCATAACACTACTGACCGATGACCCTCATTTTGCGACACAGGCCCGCTTCCAGCAGAACCTGTTGTGTAAACATTTAAGCAAATACTTAAACACTAAAATTCGCAATGCCGATATTAAGGTGATCGGCTTACCCGTTGCAAGTTTTGAACAAGAAATGGGCAAATTTAGATTTTCAAGCAACACTGCAAACATTGTGCAAAGCATTGCCCAAAGCATTGATGATAAAGAGCTTCAAACAGCTATTCGACAGTTGGCTAGAACTGCCAGCCGTCTGCCCCCCGATGCCTAGATTCCTGCGAAAACATAACTGTCGACAAAAATGGCCTGTTCTTTTTGTTTGGCTGCCAGTGTCACCATCTCCCATGCATCTTGCTGCTGCAACAAGGCGCGAACCAGCAGATTATTAATTGCATGGCCTGATTTATGACCCTGATAAGCACCGATAATTCCATGCCCCAACGTATACAGATCGCCGATAGCGTCCAGGATTTTGTGGCGGATAAATTCATCCGCATAGCGCAACCCATCCTGATTCAACACCCTGAACTCATCCAGCACGATAGCGTTTTCCAAACTACCGCCCAACCCCAGATTGCGGGAACGCAGCATTTCCACATCACGCATGAAACCGAACGTGCGGGCTCGGGCTATTTCACTGGCATAGGCCTGACGGGAAAAATCGATTTCCAACGATTGGGCCGTCGCGCTAACCGCAGGATGGTCAAATTCAATTTCGAAACTAGCTTTAAACCCTTCATAAGGAAGCAACTTTGCCCAAGCATCCCCCTTGCCTGCCTCAATGGGTTGTTTGATACGGATGAAACGTTTGGGCGCTTTAAGCTCTTCAATGCCAACTGACAATAGCAGGTACAGAAACGGCGCGGCACTGCCATCCATGATAGGAATTTCCGCCGCATCCAAATCGACGTACAGGTTGTCGATGCCCAAACCCGCCAAAGCTGACAACAAATGCTCGACAGTCGCCACCTTCATCTCCCCGTCGACCAAGGCGGTGCACAGCATGGTTTCGCCTACCCGTTCAGGATGCAATTCAAGCAAGGTTGGAGGGTTCATGTCGACCCGGCGGAATACAATGCCGGTGTTAGAAGAAGCAGGGCGTAAGGTCATGGAAACCTTCTTTCCTGAGTGCAGGCCGATACCCACTGTTGATACCGTTGCCTTCAATGTCCGTTGCCTTAACAAGGTATACTCCCTTTCGTTGTTGGCGCATTATTTTTTTAGAATGTTCCGGATTCCAGAATTCTAGCCAATATGACCAGCCGGAATCTGAACGACTATAGCCCAAAAACGAAAAATCGCCTGAAAATCGACTTATGGAGGTGGATTTTCGGCTGATCCTGTCAGCAACACTGCTCGAATAACGGCCAGAACATCGCTGCCCTGGCCGTTAGGGGCATGTTTATTCTTCAAACGCAGCTCCGATAGAGCCTAGTCTGCCTGTTTACGCAGGAAGGCTGGGATATCCAAGTTGTTTTCGCTGCTCTGACGCACATAGGTTGGAATATCCAGCACATTTTCGTATCGGCCTCTTCCTCCGACCGCAACTTTTTGCACGGGTTCCAACTGCACCGACTGCAACTTGGCGACACGCGGCTGTTCAACGGGCTTTTTTGGCATTGCCGCCGTGCCAGTTTCTTCAAGGCCAGTCGCCACGATAGTGACACGGATCTTGTCGCCCAACGTCTCATCCATGGTCGTGCCAATAATGACGTTGGCGTCATCTGATGCAAACTGGCTAATAACGGCACCCACTTCTTCAAATTCGTGCATGGTCATATCCATGCCGCCGCTGATGCTGACCAAAATGCCGCTGGATCCATCCAAACGAATATCTTCCAACAATGGGCTGGAAATCGCCATCGTAGCCGCTTTGGAAGCCCGGTCTTCACCCTGGGCTTCACCGGTTCCCATCATCGTGACGCCGCCATTAGACATAACTGCTTTCACGTCGGCAAAGTCCACATTGATCAGGCCAGGGCTGGTGATCAGCTCAGAAATGCCCTGCACCGCATTCAGCAACACGTCATTAGCTGCTGCAAATGCGGCCTGCATGGATACATTCTTGCCCAGTGAAGTCAGCAGTTTCTGGTTTGGGATAGTGATCAATGAATCGACAAACTTGCCCAACTCCCCAATGCCGTAGTCCGCTGATTGTTTACGACGCAAACCTTCCAGCATGAACGGGCGGGTCACGACCGCCACCGTCAGGATACCCATATCCCGCGCGATTTCAGCAATCACTGGGGCAGCGCCAGTGCCGGTGCCACCACCCATGCCTGCGGTGATGAACAGCATATCCGTGCCACTGATCAGTTCACGGATACGGTCACGATCTTCTATAGCTGCCTCCCGTCCGATATCCGGCTTGGCTCCTGCGCCCAACCCTTTGGTCAGCGAAGCGCCCAATTGCAAAACACTTTTGATGCCCATTCCCTGCAACGCTTGGGCGTCAGTATTGGCGCAAATATATTCAACGCCTTCGATCCCGGACTCAGCCATGTGCTTGACGGCATTTCCGCCGCCTCCGCCCACCCCGATCACCTTGATTACAGCACCTTTTGCTGCGCTATCCATTAATTCAAACATGCCCGTACTCTCCGACTGTTAAAAATTACCGTTAAACCAGTTCCTCAAACGTCCCCACCAGCCATCTTCCGTTGATATGATGCTTGCAGTGGATGGACCGTGTTTGATTCCGTAAGCCTGCTGCGCCATCCCGTACAGCAGTAACCCTACCCCAGTGGAATGGATAGGATTTTCGACTTCACCCCGCAAACCGCCGACATTTCGCGGCATGCCGATGCGCACAGGCATATGGAACACCTCTTCGGCCAACTCGCGCACCCCTTTCATCTTAGAGGAGCCACCTGTCAGCACGATGCCTGCACCAATCCGTTCTTCATAACCGCTACGACGCAGTTCCTGCAGAACGAGTGAAAACAGTTCTTCATAGCGGGGTTCAATGACCGACGCAAGAGTCTGGACAGACAGACTGCGCGGTTCACGCTCCCCGACACCCGGCACTTCGATCAGCTCGTCATCATCGACCAGCTGACGCAACGCCCGGCCATATTTGATCTTGATTTCTTCTGCATATTGGGTAGGCGTCCGCACCGCCACCGCGATGTCATTGGTCACCTGGTCACCTGCAATGGGAATGACCGCAGTATGGTGAATGGAGCCATTCATAAAAACTGCAATGTCACTAGTGCCCCCGCCGAGGTCGACCAAACAGACGCCCAACTCCTTTTCATCCTCTTCCAATACAGCATAGCTAGACGCCACCTGCTCCAGAATGATGTCTTCGACATTCAAGCCGCAGCGCTCCACGCACTTGACCAAGTTTTGGGCGGCACTATGGGCGGCTGTCACCAGATGCACCCGCGCCTCCAAGCGCACCCCCGACATGCCGACCGGCTCACGAATGCCTTCCTGCTGGTCAATCACGTATTCCTGCGGCAACACATGCAGAATACGCTGGTCAGCAGGAATCGCCACCGCCCGCGCGGCATCCATCACCCGCTCGACATCGTTGTTGGTCACTTCCTTGTCCTTGATCGCCACAATGCCGTGGGAGTTAAGGCTACGCACATGGCTGCCAGCAATTCCGACGTAGACCGAACGGATCTGTACGCCCGCCATCAACTCGGCCTCTTCCACCGCCCGCTGAATAGACTGGATAGTGGATTCGATGTTGACCACCACGCCTTTTTTCATGCCACGGGAAGGATATGAACCAATTCCGATGATTTCCAGGCGTCCTGCGTCATTGATTTCACCAACCAAGGCAACCACCTTCGAGGTGCCCAAGTCCAGTGCGACAATCACGTTATGCTCTTTCTTTGACATCTCTCACTCCTGCGACTCCGCCTGTTGAACCCCGCGAACCGATTGGGGATTGCTTCCATTCCACTGCAAAACCGTTGGTATAGCGCAGATCCACCCGCCGCAGATTGCCAAGTTTGCTGGCCAATTCCCGCTGAAAACCAACCTTGAACCGTTCAATCCGGCGCTCCTGATTTTCGTTGCCAATAAGGACTTCCGGCCCCCCCTTGATCTTTAACCGCCAAGAGCCGCCTTCATCTTCTGTCAGTTCCGAAATTTCCAGCGGCAAACCCTTCAGCCATCCCTTGACTTGGATATATCGCTCACCCATTTCCCGGCCTTTGTCTTCCGGACTGTAGAGAGTTGGAAAAATACCACGCATGGCGGGTAGGTCAGCAGCGAACAGTTCGCCATACTGGTTCATCAGCCGTTCTTTTCCCCAAAAAGCCACCGGGTGTTGCTCTTCGACGGACACGATCAACTGATCTGGCCATGCTTTGCGCAAATTAACCGCACGAACCCATGGTAACGTTTCAAGATCAGCTTCCAGGGCGTCGGTATCCAGAAGATACAGGTTGGTATGCGTGTATTTTTCAATAACTGCCTGTAATTCCGTATCTTTAATAAACTTTCTCTCGCCTTGAACATCAACCCGACTAATGGATAAATTTTCTGGATTATTCAGGAACGCCCGGGCTCCCAGTACAGCGCCCAACAACACCAACGCCAGCGCAAACACAGTGACCAGCCGTAACAGACGTGGGGAAACCTCCGTCAACCGGAAATCTGGTCGAGAATGTTTGGCCGTCTTTCGGCGTGGTTTCGCCATTACAACGTGGTCTCCAGTATGCGCATGACCAGCGCGTTGAAATCCATCCCCGCAACGCGGGCTCCCATTGGCACCAAGCTATGGTCAGTCATGCCAGGATTGGTGTTGACCTCAATCAACCATGCATTGCCAGCGGCGTCACGCATCATGTCGACCCGCCCCCAGCCACGCCCACCGACCACATCGAACGCCTGCCTGGCCAGTTGCTGCATGGCCTGCTCTTCTGCAGCGTCCAACCCGCACGGACAGAAATAGCGGGTGTCATCTGACAAGTATTTGGCTTCGTAATCGTAAAACTCACCCGGCACTTCCAACCTGATCAACGGCAGGGACTCACCTGCAACGATTCCAGCCGTATATTCCGCTCCCGTAACCCATTGCTCAACCAGCACTGCGGAACTGCATTCCGCAGCCTTGCGGTAGGCACCTTCCAGTTCGCCCGCAACTTTCACCTTGCTCATACCGATGCTGGAGCCTTCGGTGGCGGGCTTCACCATCAGCGGCAGGCCGAGTTCCGCCACCACGCCATCGAAATCGGCATCCGCCGTCAACACCCGGTAAGCAGGGGTCGGCAAGCCAGCGCCCGCCCATAACCGCTTGGTCATGAGCTTATCCATACTGATGGCCGAGGCCATCACACCGCAGCCTGTGTACGGCAAGCCAAGAATTTCCAGCGCCCCTTGCAACACGCCATCCTCACCGCCTGCGCCATGCAGAATGTTGAATACACGGTCGAATTTGCCTGCCTGCAACACACTGATGATATTGCGGCCAACATCAATGCCGTGGGCGTCCACACCACTTGCCTGCAAGGCTTTCAGGACTGCTGCGCCGCTTTTCAAGGAAACCGGGCGTTCAGCCGCCCAACCGCCGTACAGAACCGCCACCTTGCCGAATTTGGCCTTCATGTCCTGACTCATGACATCCCCTCCGCCTTCATGGACAGCTTCTCCGGCAGGCTGGCGGCCAGCCCGCCCACGCTACCTGCGCCCTGCGTCAGGATGATGTCGCCATCTTGCAGGACATGCTTCAGCACTCCCGGCACATCCTCCACATCCGTGACGAAGATCGGGTCAACTTTGCCGCGAATGCGGATGGCCCGAGCCAGTGCGCGCCCATCAGCGCCGGGGATCGGCTGTTCGCTGGCAGGGTAAACATCCATCAGCACCAGCACGTCGGTTTCAGACAGCACTTGGGCGAAATCTTCGAACAGGTCGCGGGTGCGGGTGTAGCGGTGCGGCTGAAACACCTGCACCAAACGGCGTGTGGGCCAGGCGTTACGCACCGCATCCAGGGTGGCTTTCATTTCACGCGGATGATGGCCATAGTCATCAACCAGGGTGGCCTTCTTGCCCACTGCAAACGCAATGTCGCCATACTGCTGGAAGCGGCGACCCACGCCATCAAATTTGCGCAACCCGTCAACAATGGCCTGATCCGGCACATCCAGTTCCGTCGCAATCGCAATCGCCGCCAGCGCATTCAGCACATTATGACGGCCTGGCAGGTTCAGGGTGATCGCCAACGGCGCTTTGCCACGATGGCGGCGCACCGTGAAATGGCTTTGGGTGCCAGCAAAGCGCATCTCCACCGCCTGCAAATCAGCGTCATCGCCAAAGCCATAGGTCACCACCGGACGGCTGACTTCAGGCAGGATTTCACGCACATATTCATCATCCACACACAGCACCGCCAGCCCGTAAAACGGCAGATGGTGCAGGAATTCCACGAAAGTCTGCTTCAGCTTGGCGAAATCGCCACCATAAGTGGACATGTGGTCTTCGTCGATATTGGTCACCACCGCAATCATCGGCTGCAAATACAGGAAGGAGGCGTCACTCTCATCGGCCTCCGCCACCAGATACTCGCCGGTGCCGAGCTTGGAATTGCTGGCGGAACTGTTCAGCTTGCCGCCAATCACATACGTCGGGTCCATGCCACCCTCCACCAGCAGGCTGGTGGTCAGGCTAGTGGTGGTGGTTTTGCCGTGGGTGCCCGCCACCGCGATCCCCTGACGGAAACGCATCAGCTCCGCCAACATTTCGGCGCGGCGCACGATGGGGATGCGCTGTTCACGCGCGGCAATGATTTCCGGGTTGCTGTTGTCAATGGCGGTGGAAACCACAATCACATCCGCGCCTTCGGCCTGCTCCGCCTTATGCCCTTTGTAAACCGTCACGCCCAGCGATTGCAGGCGGCGGGTCATGGCGCTTTCCGCCACGTCAGAGCCGGAAACGCTGTAACCCAGATTGGCGACCACCTCGGCAATGCCGCCCATGCCCGCACCGCCAATGCCAATAAAATGCAGGCGGTTGATGCGTTTACGGGCAAGCTGGTCATTTCCTATCTTCATCTATTGTTTTCCTGTTTTATTATCAAAGTCATAACCAGCGTAGGCAGCACAGATGGCGGCCACCTGCGCGGTAGCGTCAGGCTTGGCCAATTGCCGGGAAGCCATACCCATCTGTCGCAACCTGTCGCGGTCAGAACACAAATCTTGCAACACGCCCGCCAGTTTTTCCGGCGTCAGGTCACGTTGCTGGATCAGCAAGGCGGCATCATTGTCAGCCAGATATTTGCCATTGGCGGTCTGATGGTCATCCACCGCATACGGGAATGGCACCAGCACCGCCGCCACGCCTGCCGCCGCCAGTTCCGCGATGGTCAAGGCACCTGCGCGGCAAATCACCAGATCAGCCCAGGCATAAGCTGCCGCCATGTCTTCGATGAACGGCATGACTTCAGCTGTAACGCCAGCGTCAGCATATTGTTGACTGGCCTCATCGATATTGCGCACACCCGCCTGATGCCGCACCAGCGGACGGATTGATCCATCCAGCTGCGCCAGCGCCTGAGGAACCATTTGGTTCAACGCCTGTGCGCCCAGACTGCCGCCAACCACCAGCACATGCACAGGCTCATCCGCCCGCGCCGCCAGACGCGCTTCCGGCGCTGGCAAGCTGGCGATGTCCAAGCGCACCGGATTGCCGGTCGCCATCACCTTGCCATTGCCAGCGAACGTGTTGGGGAAACCTTCCAGCACCCGGCGGCTGACGGTCGACAACAGCTTGTTGGTCAAACCGGCGACAGCATTTTGCTCATGGATCACCACCGGCTTGCCCATCAGCGCCGCCACCAGACCGCCAGGGCCTGCCACAAACCCACCCATGCCCAGCACCGCCGCCGGTTTGTGCCGCAGCATGATGCTGACGGATTGCACCAGCGCCCGAACCAAGTTGACCGGTGCCATCAGCAGGGTCTGCCAGCCTTTGCCGCGTAAACCATTCACATCCAACCATGCCATTTCGATGCCTGCCTCGGGGATGACGCGCGCCTCCAGCCCCTTGCGGGTTCCCATCCACACCACTGGGATGCCTTGCGCCATCAGGGCGCGGGCGACTGCCAAGCCGGGATAAACGTGGCCGCCGGTGCCGCCCGCAGTGATCATGATGGGACGTTGCGTCTGTTCAGCCACGGGCAGTCCTCCTGACAGGCCGGGATGCGCGCCATCCCGCAAGATGTTTTTCAGGCAGCCCCATCAAGGCGGACTGGGTTTCACGGTGCACACGCATCAGCAAAGCCATCGCCACCAGCGTCACCATCAGGCTACTGCCACCATAACTCATCAACGGCAAGGTCAAACCTTTGGGCGGCAGCACCGCCAAATTCACACCAATATGCAAGATGACCTGGAACCCCATCCAGAAACCAACGCCATAGGCGACATAGGCACCAAAATGCCTGCCGGTTTTATCCGCCTGGAAACCGATGACAAACGCCCGCGCCACCAACCAGCCATACAACGACAACACCAGCAGCATGCCGATAAAACCGAACTCTTCCGCCAGTATTGAGAAAATAAAATCGTTATGCGCTTCCGGCAGGTAGAACAGCTTCTGGATACTGCCGCCCAGACCGTTGCCGAACCAGCCGCCATCGCCAATCGCCATTAAGGCGTGCACGGTCTGGTAACCCTTATCGGCTTCATGCGCCCAGGGGTTCATCAACGCATCCCAGCGGGCACTGCGGTAACCCATCATCGACACCGGAATCATCACCAGGACAGCCCCACCCAGCAACAGCGCCAACCGTTTCAATGGCACGCCGCCCAGGAACAGCAACGCCAATCCGGTGACAAAAATAACGATGGTTGACCCGAAGTCCGGCTCCAGCAGCAACAATCCACCACTGACACCCAGCACCAGCAAAGGGATCAGCAATGGCTGGTAAGAAGGCGAAACCGACAGATTTTTCCCATGCCGGACCATGTAGCCGGACAAGTACAGCAGCATGATCAGTTTGGCGAGCTCCGACACCTGAACCGACATGAAGCCAAAACTCAGCCAGCGACGGCTGCCATTCACTTCCTTGCCAATCCCCGGAATCAACACCAGCACCAGCAACGCCAGCACGATTGGCAGCAAGCGGACACCCAATTGCTGCCAAAAATCCACCCTGATCTGGTACATGGCCACAGCGAGCAAGATGCCCAGCGCCAGATAAATCGCCTGACGCTGCAAATAATAGTAAGGGTCGCCATATTGTTTTTCCGCCACCCACATGGAAGCCGACGCCAACATGACAATGCCAATGCCGATAATGGCCAGTAACGCGACCAGCAGATCCCGGTCGAAGTAGCGCGCCCACGGATTGCTGTTCGGCACATCATGCAACATGGCGGTGACCTTGCGGCTCATGGCAACCCCCTGACAGCTTCGCTGAACACGTCGCCACGGTGCGCATAGCCTTTAAACATGTCGAAACTGGCGCAGGCAGGTGAAAGCAGCACATTGTCACCCGCTTGCGCCAATTCGGCGGCAGCCTTCACGGCGTCCGCCATGTCATCGGCAAACACATAAGCAGCGTAGCCTTCCACCACCGCGGCGATCTTGTCACGGTCTTCGCCGATCAGCACCAGCGCACGCGCCTTGTCGGCGGCCACCGGGCGCAAAGGGGAAAAATCCGCCCCTTTGCCCTGCCCACCGGCAATCAGCACGGTTTTGCCCGGCAGGCCAGCCAGCGCCGCCAGCGTTGCGCCGACATTGGTGCCTTTGGAGTCGTTGAACCAGTTCACCCCATGCCGTTCCCGCACCCATTGGGTCCGGTGCGGCAATCCGGTGAACTCACGCAGCGCCGCCAGCATGCCTGCAAGCGGAATGCCCGCAGCTTCGCCCAACGCCAGTGCGGCCAGCGCATTGGCATAGTTGTGCTCGCCCGGCAGCCGCATGTCATTGACTGCCAACAGCAAGCTTTCGCCTTTCGCCAGCCAGCGCCCGCCATCCTGCTCACGTACCCCGTACTGACCGGCGGCAGGCGCATCCAGGCCGAAAGAAACCGCCGCGCCCGTCACCATTGCCATCACCAGCGGATCATCCCGATTGACCACGGCGCAGGCCGCATCCCGGTAAACCACCTGTTTGGCAGCAGCGTAATCCGCGTAGCTGGCGTAACGGTCCATATGGTCTTCGCTGACATTCAGCACCACCGCTGCCACCGCCCGCAATGAATGCGTGGTTTCCAACTGGAAGCTGGACAGTTCCATCACATACAAGTCGAGCGTCGGCTGTTCCAGCAAATCCAATGCGGCGTAACCCAGATTGCCGCCTGCGTAGGATTTCATGCCCGCCTTTTTCGCCATCAGATCCACCAGCGTGGTGACGCTGCTCTTGCCGTTGGAGCCAGTGATCGCCACCACTGGCGCTTTGGCCGCACGCACGAACAGTTCAATATCACCAATCAATTCCGCGCCGCGTGCGCCCGCCGCCTGGATTTCCGGGGTTGCGATGGCGATGCCGGGGCTGACAACCAACGTGGCAGCTTGGGCAAACAGCTCCGGAGCCTCCGCAAATGCGCCAAAGTGATAAGGTGCCGCCGGGAACCGTTCCAGCAACTCATCCTTGCCGGGTGGGTTGGCGCGGCTGTCAACCACGGCGAACGCCACGCCCTGCCTCTGCAAATAACGCGCAACCGAAAGCCCTGTCTGGCCAAGGCCGACAATCAGCGTTTCCCAGTTGTCAGTTTGCATATTCATGCGTTACCGCCACCCATTAACGAATCTTCAAGGTTGCCAAGCCAATCATCACCAGAATGACGGTGATGATCCAGAAGCGGACGATGACCCTAGGCTCGGGCCAACCCTTTTTCTCATAGTGATGATGCAGGGGAGCCATGCGGAATATCCGCTTGCCGCCCGTGGCCTTGAAATAACCGACCTGCAAGATCACCGACAGGGTTTCCAGCACAAAAACGCCACCCATGATCGCCAGCACGACCTCCTGCCGCACCACAACCGCCACAATGCCCAACGCAGCGCCCAACGCCAGCGCGCCGACATCGCCCATGAACACCTGCGCCGGGTAGGTGTTGAACCACAGGAACCCCAACCCTGCGCCGAAAATGGCGCCGCAGAACACCACGACCTCACCTGCGCCGGGGATGCGCGGAATCCCAAGGTACTGGGAAATGGTCGCATGCCCGCTGACATAAGCGAAAATGGCCAGCCCTCCCGCCACCATAATGGTCGGCATGATCGCCAGCCCATCCAGGCCATCAGTCAGGTTCACCGCATTGCTGGAGCCGACCACGACCAAGTACACCCAAGGAATGAACAGCCACCCCATCTGCCAATGCGCGCCTTTCAGGACAGGCAAAAACAGGGTCGTTTCTGTTGGCCCCGCCACAAGGTACAGGTAGATGGCGGCGGCGAAACCGATCACGGTCAGGCCAGCCGTTTTTTGCCGGGCCGTTAGCCCCAAGTTGCGGCGCTTCTTGAGCTTGATGTAATCATCCAATCCGCCCACCAAGCCAAATCCCAGCGTGACCAGCAGCACCACCCAGACATAGTGGTTGCGCAAATCGGCCCACAGCAAGGTGGAAACCGTGATCGCCAGAATAATCATCACCCCGCCCATGGTCGGCGTCCCCGCCTTCATCTGGTGCTGGGGGCCGTCCTCACGGATGTATTGCCCGATTTTCAGGCGGGTCAACGCCCGGATCATGCCCGGCCCTGTCCACAAGGCGATGAACAGCGCCGTCAACAACCCCAGAATCGCCCGCAAGGTCAGGTACTGGAACACATTGAAGCCACGGTAGAATTCGCCCAGGAATTCAAACAGCCACAACAGCATTACGCGGCCTCCTTGACAGCAGTTGCCGTCAGCGCGTCCACCACCCGCTCCATGCGGGCGGATCGGGAGCCTTTCACCAATACATTTGCACCGTGCTGCAAATCATTCTCCAGCGCAGCCAGCAACGGCTCCAATGCATGGAAAGCCAGTTCCGGCCTGCCAAATGCGGCGCTGGCGTTGGCGCTCAAATCGCCAAGCGTGTAAACGGCACCAATACCGGCCTTTGCCGCCTGCAAGCCAATATCCGCATGCAGTTGCGCACCGTTTTCACCCAGCTCCCCCATATCGCCAAGCACAAGGATCTTATCGCCATGCATGCCCGCCAGCACTTCCACCGCCGCCGCAGTTGACGTGGGGTTGGCATTGTAGGTGTCGTCAATCACCATCCCGCCATGCTTGCCGTGTTTGGGGTTCAGCCGCCCCTTGACCGGCTGCAAAGTTTCCAGCCCGCTGCGGATGACATCCAGCCCCATTCCCAGCGCCGCAGCCGCAGCCGCAGCCGCCAACGCATTCATCTGGTTATGCCGCCCCAGCAATTTCAGGCTGACCGCCGCTTCCTGGCCATCAAGCTGTAGATAAAACTGGTTATTTTCATCCACCCGGCCTTGCACATCCGCCGGATGCCGCATGCCGAAGCCCACCACCTTGCGGCCTGGGTTCAAACCCCGCCAATAGTCGGCGTAAGCGTCATCCGCATTGATGACCGCCACACCCTGACCGGCCAGGCCATTGAAAATTTCACCCTTAGCACGGGCCACGCCAGCGATGTCGCCGAAACCTTCCAGGTGCGCAGCCCCGGCATTGTTAAGCACGGCCACATCCGGACACGCGATCCGGGTCAGGTAGTCAATTTCACCAAAATGGCTGGTGCCCATTTCAATCACGGCGTAATCATCTTCCGCGCGCAAACGCAATAAGGTCAGGGGCATGCCAATGTCGTTGTTGAGATTGCCCGCCGTCGCCAGGGTACGACCCTGTTGCGCAAGGATAGCCGTCAGCATTTCTTTCAGGGTCGTTTTGCCATTGCTGCCGGTCAGCCCAACCAGCGGGCGTTGAAACTGCTTGCGCCAAGCAGCCGCCAGCCGCCCCAACGCCAGCCGCACATCATCCACCACAACTTGGGGGATCGCGGCATCCACAACCGTCGAAACCAGGGCGGCGCTGGCCTTGCCAGCCACTTGCGGCACAAAGTCATGCGCGTCGAAACGTTCGCCTTTCAACGCCAGAAACAAGTCGCCGTGCTGCGCCTGCCGGGAGTCGCGTTCAACACGCCCCACCGCCACATCTTCACCGCGCAACTCGCCGCCAGTCATCCGGGCTATGTCAGAAAGCAGCAGCCAGGTCATGCGGCGCACTCCCGCAATGCTTGCATTGCCTGGACACGGTCATCGAACGGCGTTACGCCATTGGCTAGAATCTGTACGGCTTCATGGCCTTTGCCCGCAATCAATACGGTGTCGCCCGGCTGTGCCTGACTGATGGCAAGACGGATAGCCCTTGAGCGATCGTGCTCACACGTCACGCCCTTTTTGTTAGTGATGCCCTGCATGATGTCCTCAAATATTTGCTGTGAATCTTCGGAGCGCGGATTATCGTCGGTTATGATCACCACGTCAGCTCCTGATTCCGCCTTTTGGGCCATCAATGGGCGCTTGCCCCTGTCACGGTCACCACCACAACCGAACACACACAGCAAGCGGCCACGGGTATGTACGCGCACGGCCTGCAACACTTGTTCCAAAGCACCTGGCGTATGGGCGTAATCCACCACCACCAGCTGCCCAGTCGCATCGCTGGCGGTAACACGCTCCATGCGTCCAGGCACCACCTGCACCCGCTGCAAGCGCTGCAAGGCATCAGAAAAATCCATACCAGCCGCCAACAGGACACCCAGAGCAGCCAGCAGGTTATGCAAATTGAACCTGCCGAGCACCGGTGCTGACAGCTGGCCCCGGTGTTGACCGGCAACGACTGTGGCGCTGATCCCGGCATGGTCAAACACCGGGTCAACTGCCACCAATGTGTCAGGGGGATAGGCGCCAGGGTCGCCGACACCGTAGCCAATCAGCCGCACGGGCTTCTCTCGCAACTCCTCCGCCAACCGGCAGCCAAAAGGGTCATCAAGATTTAGGACGGCGGCTTTCAGATCTGGCCAATGGAACAGCCTGCGCTTGGCTTCGGCATAAGCTTCGACAGTGCCATGGTAATCCAGGTGATCGCGGGTCAGATTGGTCAGCACCGCCACATCAAAACGGACGCCATTGACCCTGCCCTGATCCAGCGCATGGGAAGAAACCTCCATCGCCACCGAGCTAAAACCTTCCTCGCGCAACTCACGCAACAAGGCATGGACTGTCAGTGCATCCGGCGTGGTATGGGTGGCCGGTTTCAACGCACCAGGCAAGCCAATGCCCAAGGTGCCAATGACCGCCGAGGCTGGCGCACCCGCCGCGTTCATGGCTTCGGCGACAAAATGGCTGACGGAGGTTTTCCCATCCGTCCCGGTTACGCCCACCATGAACAAACTGGCGCTGGGGCTGGAATTAAAACGGTCGGCGAGGGTGCCCAAGTGCTCCCGCAAGGAAGGCACAGGCACCAACTCAACCGACAAGGGTGGCTGTTGCAAACCATTTTCCGGTTCATATAACACGGCCACTGCACCAGCGCGCACCGCTGCCTCGGCATGATCCAGGCCGTGTTGACGGGTTCCGCGCACGGCGACGAAAACCATGCCCGGTTGAATTTTGCGATTATCCAGCGTCAGCCCGCTCACCTTTATATCGGGGGCCGATTCAACAAACCCAGCCAACAAGGTGCTTAACGGCATTGTTGTCATTTATGTCGCCCCTCCCGTCTTGGCCTGCTGAGGCTGTTGTTGCAGTGTCTGTGCCGCCTGTTTGCTTTCAGGCAGGTTGTCGGGTGGCACGTCCAGCAAACGCAACGCCTCCGCCATCACCTTGGAAAAAACCGGTGCCGCCGCCCGGCCGCCGCTGTCATCAATTTTAGGTTCATCAATCTGCACCGACACCACTAACCGGGGACGACTGGCGGGGGCAACGCCGATAAAGCTGGTCATATAGCGATCATTACGATACTTGCCATCGATAAATTTATAGGCTGTGCCGGTTTTGCCCGCCACGCGGTAGCCATCCACCATCGCCTTTTCGCCTGTGCCGCCTTTTTGCACCACGGCCTCCATCATCCGCACAATCGCACGCGCAGTGCCCGACCCCATGACTTGCTGGCCAATAACGGGCTTGTCCAGCTTGTAGATGCTGGCGGGCATCAACACCCCGTTGGCGGCAAATGGCGCATAAGCATGGGTCAGTTGCAGCAAACTGGTTGACAACCCATAACCGTAACCATGCGATGCCCGGTCAACTTTTCCCCATTGGGTGTAACTGGTCAGCTCGCCCGCACTTTCCCCAGGAAAACCGGCGTCAGGCACACGGCCAAAGCCAACCCGGCTCAGGAACATCCACTGGTCGCGCGCATTCATCAACAACGCAACCCGGCTGGCACCCACGTTACTGGACTTCGCCAGCAAGGTGGGCAGGCTGATGGGGCCGTAATCATGCGGGTCCCGGACACTGTACTTGCCAAAATTGATATAGCCGGGCGAGGTGTTGACTTCCACATCCGGCCCAATGACCCGCGCCTCCAAAGCCGCCGCCAGCGTCAGCGGCTTCAGGGTGGAACCTGGCTCCGACTTGTCCGTCACCGCCCGGTTGCGGTAGAGGGAGGGCTGCAATTCCTTACGGTTGTTCGGATTGAAAGACGGCACATTCGCCATCGCCAGGATTTCCCCACTATGTGCATCCAACACAATCAGGGAGCCTGCCTTGGCGTTCAACCCATAAACCCGGGTCTTGAGCTCTTTGTAAGCCAAGTACTGGATGCGGCGGTCAATACTGAGCCGCACGTCCTGCCCTGGCTGCATTTCTTCCATATTGACGATGCTTTCAACCAGCTTGCCTTTGGCGTCGCGCACCACCCTGGTTTTGCCATCTTTGCCTGCCAGCACATCATTGCGGGCTTTTTCAACACCCTCAATGCCCACACCGTCAATATTGGTCATGCCGACGACATGGCCAGCGGTTTCCGCCAAAGGATAATAACGCCGGTATTCACGGGTTCCCGCGACACCGGGCAACTCCAAGTCAAGGATTTCATCCGCCACTTCCAATGGCAGCTGACGGCCAAGGTAGAAAAACTGCTTATTGCTCGCCTGCTGTAACTTTGTCAGCAAACTGCCTTCATCCATTTCCAGTTCACGCTCGATATGGCGAAAGCCTTCCTCCAATCGGGCGAAACGGCTGGCAGCCAAGTTTTTCGCTTCCTGCGCTTCTGCATCGGTGTTTCCTGCGGTAGCGTCAGCCACCTTCTGCGCCAATTCATAGTCACGCCGCAGATCCTCGCGCGCCTGCAACAAATCCTGCGGATTGCACCACAAGGACGTCACCGGCGAGCTGACCGCCATCGGTTCGCCGTTGCGGTCAGTGATCATGCCCCGGTAAGCCTGCACAGTGACTTCCCGCATCTGGCGTTTGTCGGCTTGCTTTTGCAGCCACTCCTGCTGGAACACTTCCAGCCATACGGCCCGTAGCATCAGGATGCCGATCACAATCAGCAAAGCAAGCATCAGGAACAGGCGTCTTCCCTGAAAAACCGGCGATTTGAGTTGTCTACGTTTCACTCGCGTATGATCCTGATATTGTCAGCAGAAGGCTTCTGCATTTTCAATTCATCCCGTGCGCGTGTTTCCACTTGCACCTGGTTCAACAACGTACTTTGCTCAAGTTTCAAACGGCTCCATTCAGCACCAAGTTCATCACGCTCTTTTTCCAGTTTTTGCAACTCAGCGAACAATTGGCGCGCATGATGGCGGTTCGCCACGACCATCAGGGCCATGGCAATCACCAGCACATACAGCAACGACAAGCCCAGCAAGCCGCCCCTGCTCATCTGCGCTCACCCACCCGCATAATGGCGCTACGGGCACGGACATTGGAGCCAACTTCCACTGCTGATGGACGCACAGCCTTGCCAATGGTTTTCATCGGCGTCTGGATAGACTCCTGCATTACAGGCAACCCTTTGGGAATATCGGGGGGTAAGGAAGCTTTGCGCAGGAAGTGTTTGACAATGCGGTCTTCCAGGGAATGGAAACTGATGGCCACCAGCCTCCCTCCTGGAGCAAGAAATTCAACTGACTGTTGCAAACACTCTTCAACATCATCCAGTTCCTGATTTACTTTTATCCTTATTGCCTGAAAACTGCGGGTAGCGGGGTGCTTCCCAGGTTCACGCTTACGTACAACGCCTGCAATCAGGGCAGCCAATTGTGTTGTTGTCTCAACAGGCCGCGCCGCCCGCACCTGCACAATTTCGCGTGCAATCTGCCGGGAAAAACGCTCTTCACCATAACGCCATAGCACATCGGCGATTTCCGCCTCATCCGACTGGTTTATCCATTGCGCCGCGCTTTTGCCGTTGGATACATCCATCCGCATATCCAGCGGCCCTTCACGCACAAAACTGAAACCGCGTTCAGCGTCATCCAATTGCGGGGACGAAACCCCAAGATCCAGCAACAACCCCTGAATCCTGTCCTTTATGCCAGCTGCAACTAGCGCCTGCGGAAAATCACGGAATGAACCATGCCATGCCAAAACGCGTGGGTCATCCCGCCAGCGTTCCTGCGCATGCGCAATGGCGGCCGGATCCTTATCAATGACAACCAAGCGGCCATCCCTACCCAGTTGTTCCAAAATCATGGCGGAATGCCCACCCCGGCCATAAGTACCGTCGACGTAAACGCCATCCTGCTGCACATGCAAAGCGTCAAGTGCTTCCCTCAACAGCACTGACTCATGCTTCCACATCGGCTCACTCATATTTCACCGTCATCACATGGAAACCTGGTTAAGGACTTCGCTGGCGTCAGCATCTTCCTGCGCTTCACGCAGCCATACTTCCCGGGCGGCTTCCCAAACATCCGCATCCCACAATTCCAACTTATTAGCCTGGCCGACAAGCACCGCTTTTTTATCCAATCCGGCATATTCACGCAATGGGGCTGGCAACAACACCCGCCCCTGCGAGTCCATCTCCAGCTCCGCCGCATGCCCCAGAATCAGACGTTGTAAATTACGCACCCGTCGGTTCATATTGGGAAGCGACATCAAGGTCTTTTCCACTTTCACCCACTGACCCATGGGATATATGAGGAGACATTTATCTGTGTGGTCGATAGTGATCACAAGCTGCCCATTGGCGTTTTCAACAATATCGTCACGATATTTGGCAGGCATCGCCAGCCTACCCTTGACATCAATCGATATGTTGGAAATGCCGCGAAACATACCTGCTAATCCCACTTAAAAATGGGAAACTTACCCACTTTTCTCCACTTTCCGCCACCTACGAGGAAATATAGGCAGACATCCCCACTCTGTCAATAAAATCCAGCAGAAATTACTTTAAACTGCAATTATTTAGCCTTTAACTTAATAAAAGATAAAACCAGCAAAATTAATATTTTTTGTTTTCAAGGAATTAGAAAACAAAAGCAAGAAACCGCTTTAACTGGTTTCGATGCAGGCTTTCAAAAAAGAGGGGGAATAAAAAGAATGAAAAAGAAATGAGCTGATCTATAAGCCGGGTTCTGTCGTGGACAATCATTCATCTGGGATACACGTCACCATGCACCTCTAGCAACCTACCCGGATGCAGCGCGGGTCACGCCATTGCATCCCTATTTGGTTTTGCTCCAGACGGGGTTTGCCGTGCCGTCAACTGTTGCCAGTGACGCGGTGCGCTCTTACCGCACCATTTCACCCTTACCTCCGGCAAGCCGGGTGGCGGTATCATTTCTGTGGCACTTTCCGTCGGCTCACGCCGCCCAGGCGTTACCTGGCGTCTTACCCTATGGAGCCCGGACTTTCCTCCCTTCCACACTTGAGGCATGGAACAGCGATTGCCCAATCAGCTCGGGAGCCACACTAACAGATAAGCACCAAGGTTGCACCTTCACAACAGCAGAAACTAGGGCAGTCGCTTAAAAACATGGATGATTATTAGACATAACAGGAAATTTGCCGAATTTCCCCACATATCCATTACCCCCCCTGAGCAGCTTCCTGGGACAGATCGCTCCATGATGGGGTGATTGTGACGCATCCACCAGACCTTGCACCCGGTGGCAAGCACATCAAGATAGAATCTCTAGACAACAAAAAAGGCTTAAACCTTTTGGATTTAAGCCTTTTTGGACTAACCTAGACTTGGTTAGATTTCGATCTGGTGCCGAGAAGAGGACTCGAACCTCCACGGGTCGCCCCACTAATACCTGAAACTAGCGCGTCTACCAATTCCGCCACCTCGGCATTCACCAGCATTGCTGCGTTGTGAGAGGCGCATCTTATAGAGCTTGCCGTACCTTGTCAAATATGAAACAGCACTTTCATGACATTTTTTTGCTATGCTTGCCGCACACGAAATACAACACTACAAAGGGACACCTGATTGAAGTTTCAAGACCCTCACAGCCAGCGCGAAGCCGACAAATACGATAACCCCATCCCCAGCCGCGAACTGATCCTGCAAGTGCTGGATCAAAGCGGCCAGCCGCTGGACTTTGCCGATTTATCCGACAAATTACGCCTGAAGGAAGAACGCGACCTCGACGCATTGAAAAAACGCCTGCGCGCCATGGAGCGTGATGGGCAACTGCTCTATAACCGCCGCCGCCAATATGTGCCAATCGCCCACACCGACCTGATCGCCGGACGCGTGATCGGCCACCCGGATGGCTTCGGCTTCCTGAAACCGGACGACGGCACCCCCGACCTGTTCCTGCACGCCAAGCAAATGCGCAGCCTGCTGCACGGCGACCGGGCGCTGGTCAGTGTGCGCGGGCTCGACCCCAAAGGCCGCCGCGAAGGTGCCGTGGTGGAAATCCTCGAACGTGGCACCGCCCAAGTGGTCGGGCGCTATTTCCAGGAAGGCGGCATCGGCTTTGTCGCGCCGGACAATTCCCGCATCAGCCAAGACATCCTCATCCCCAATGACGCCAAAGGCGACGCCAAGCCTGGGCAAATTGTGGTGGCCGCCATTGTCGAGCAGCCTTCCAAATACGCCCAGCCCAAGGGCAAAATTGTGGAAGTGCTGGGCGACCACATGGCTCCCGGCATGGAAATTGATGTCGCCATCCGCAGCCATCAGCTACCGTTTGAATGGTCGCCGGAAATCCGCGAGGAATCTGACCAGTTCGGCTACGAAGTGCCGGAAGACGCCAAGCAAGGCCGCGTCGACCTGCGCAATACGCCGTTGGTGACCATCGACGGTGAAGACGCCAAAGATTTCGACGACGCCGTTTACTGCGAGCGCGAAGGCAACAACTGGCGCTTGCTGGTGGCGATTGCCGACGTATCCCACTACGTGCGCCCCGGCATGGCGATCGACAAGGAAGCGCAGGAACGTGGCACTTCAGTCTATTTCCCCGGCAAAGTCATCCCGATGCTGCCGGAAATCCTCTCCAACGGCCTGTGTTCCCTCAACCCGCACGTCGACCGCCTGTGCATGGTGTGCGAAGTGCGGGTCGGCTCGCGCGGCAAGCTGATCAGCTACCAGTTCATGGAAGGCGTGATGCATTCCGCCGCCCGCCTGACCTACACCAAAATGGCCAAAATCGTGGTCGATCGCGACCTGGAAGCCCGTAGCGGATATTCACCGGAACTGTGCGGCCACCTCGACGACTTATACGAACTGTACAAAATTCTGCGCAAAGCCCGTGACCGGCGCGGTGCCATCGACTTCGAAACCGAAGAAACCCGCATCATTTTCGACGCCGGACGCAAGATCGAAGCGATTGTGCCGACCGAGCGCAACGACGCCCACAAACTGATCGAGGAGTGCATGATCCTCGCCAATGTGTGCGCCGCGAAATTCCTGACCAAATACCGGATTCCGGCGCTGCACCGTGTGCACGAAGGCCCGACAATGGAAAAGCTGGAAGACCTGCGCCAATTCCTCGGCGGGCTGGGGCTTTCCCTCGGCGGCGGCGATGAACCTACCCCGGCGGACTACACCAAACTGCTCGACAGCCTCGGTGAGCGCCCTGACCGGCACATGATCCAGACCGTGTTGCTGCGCTCCATGTCGCAGGCGGTCTATAGCCCGGAGGCCACCGGCCATTTCGGGCTGGCGCAATCGCATTACGCGCATTTCACCTCGCCGATCCGCCGCTACCCCGATTTGCTGGTGCATCGCGCCATCCGCCATATCCTGGGCGGCGGCAAGGTCAACGGCTTCATCTACAAATACAAGGAAATGGTGGCGCTGGGCGAACACTGTTCCATGACCGAACGCCGCGCCGATGACGCCACCCGCGATGTCACCGCCTGGCTGAAATGCGAATACATGCAGGAACACGTCGGCGACAGCTTTACCGGCGTCATTTCCGGCGTTACCGGCTTCGGCCTGTTTGTGGAACTGACCGACATCTATGTGGAAGGTTTGGTGCATGTCACCGCCCTGACCAGCGATTACTACCGCTTCGACCCCGCCCGCCACCAGTTGGTGGGGGAAAACTCCGGGCGCATTTAC
The DNA here is from genome assembly GCF_035668035.1 of Candidatus Thiothrix phosphatis. Taxonomy (NCBI): domain Bacteria; kingdom Pseudomonadati; phylum Pseudomonadota; class Gammaproteobacteria; order Thiotrichales; family Thiotrichaceae; genus Thiothrix; species Candidatus Thiothrix phosphatis. The sequence continues at coordinate 40,291 of NZ_JAYMYJ010000122.1, forward strand.
CGCCTCGGCGACACCCTGCAAGTCACTGTGGCGCGGGTGGATCTGGACGAACGCAAGATTGATTTCGTGATTGCCAAAACGGAAGGCGAACAGGAACGGAAACCCACCGGCAAAAACCGCAACACCAGCAACAAGGGCAAGAGACCAGCCCAGCCGGACAAAAAACCTGCTGGCAAAACCAAAGCGAAACCCACCGCCAAAAAGCCGTCCAACCGCAAACCCCGCAAGAAGAAACCGAAAACCTGATGGCAAAATCGACCATTTACGGCATCCACGCCGTCGAAACCGCGCTACGCAATGATGCAGACAATTTGGGGCAAATCTGGCTGGACAAGCGCAGCCGCAATGACCGCCTGAAAAAGCTGGAAAAACTGGCGGCGGACAGCGGCTTGCAGACAATCCCGGCCGACCCGGAGCGGCTGGACAAAATGGCGGGGCATAACCGCCATCAAGGTGTGGTCGCCGAGTATTACAAGCTCAAATCCTATACTGAAAATGACTTGTACGACCTGCTGGATGCGCTGGAGGAAACCCCGTTCCTGTTGGTGCTGGATGGCGTCACCGACCCGCACAACCTCGGCGCTTGCCTGCGCGCGGCGGAAGGCGCTGGCGTGCACGCAGTCATTGCGCCCAAGGACAACGCCGCCAGCATCACCCCCACCGTGCGCAAGGTGGCCTCCGGCGCGGCGGAAGTGGTGCCTTTCATCCCCGTCACCAACCTTGCCCGCACCCTGGACACCCTCAAGGAACGCGGTGTCTGGCTGACCGGAACCAGCGACAAGGCCAAACAGGACTTGTATCAGGCTGACCTGAAAGGCCCGCTGGCGTTAGTGATGGGCGCGGAAGGCGCTGGCATCCGCCGCCTGACGGAAGAACGCTGTGATTTCCTGATCTCGATACCCATGCAGGGGCAAGTGTCCAGCCTGAATGTGTCAGTGGCCACCGGCGTGTGTTTGTATGAGGCGCTCAGGCAGCGGCGACCACAGGCATGAATCCCCCAGCAAACCGCCGCTACTCCGCCGGTTTGCTGTTGTCTGGCTGGTGGTAATAGTCATACTTGCCCAGCATGTCGTTGGTAAACCGCCATGCTTCGTTATACGACAATCCACTGTCATTGGGGATAATGACCTTGACATACAGTTCGGAACCGTACTGGTTTTTCAAGCCCGCCAGTTCGTTTTCCAAAGCGCTACGGCTGGTGCTGCGCGAGCTGCTTTCCCCCGGTTTGCGGATGCTGTAACCGGATTTGCTGTAGACCACTTCCACCACCTGCTTGCCTTTGGCGGAACGCGCTGGCCGTAACAGTTTCTGGTACTTGCTGTCGAGTTCGGTGTATTCGCCTTGCAGGCTCAACAGTTGTTTTTCGCTTTCGTCGGCTTTGGCACGTAGCGTGGCCAGTTCGCTTTCCTTGCTGGCGGCGCTGTCACGGGCATCGGCGAGTTCCGATTGGGTGCGTTCACGCTCCACCATGATGCTGGCAAATTGCTTTTGCAAGTCATCCAGGGTCTTGTCGCGGGTGGCAAGCGCACTCTCCTGTTCCTGAGCCTTGTTTTGCAATTCCGTCAGTGCTGCATCCTTATCGGCGCTGGTGGTGCGTGCCTGTTCGGCTTCGGCGCGGCTGCGCAACAGCTCCATTTCCAGCGAGGAAGTGCGCTGTTGCAGGTAGTCAAGCTGCTCTTCCAGCGTGGCATTGGCCTTGAGCTGGAATTCGGCCTGCCGTGTTGCCTGCTGCGCCTGTTCGGCAGCTTTTTGGGCCTCAAGATTGGCCTGCTCGGCTGCCTGCCTGGCGGAATCCTTCGCCCGCACGCTGTTCTGCAAGTCTTCCAGCAAGTTACGGTTGTTCAGGGCCATCAGCACAATCACCAGCAGGAATATCTTGAGGATGACCATCATCACATTGCTGAAGGATGACCAGAAGCCTTCCTCCAAATCTTCATGCGAGCCAGTCAGGGAGGGGAAACCATTGCTCATGACGGTTGCTTACCTCCCGCTACTGGCAGGCGGAAGCCTTCCCGCACCGAATCACGGATAATGCGGATGTTGTCCCCACTTTGCGCCACGGCACTTTGCAGGTCGTCCACCGCCAATTGCAAACGCTCCCCGGCATGCAGGAAACGGTCTTCTATCTGGGTGACGGCCTCCGCCGCCCGGCGCAGTTCCGCCGCCAGCACCGCGACATCATGCAGCAGGTTGTTTTCCGCATGCTTGAAGCGCGGCAGGATATACAACGCGGTCACGTCCTCAATATTGGCCAGCAACTGCGTGCGGGCGTCCTGCAAGCGCAGATAGAAATAGGCGAAAAACAGGTAACAGACAATGGCCGTCACGGTCGTGCTCAAGGAGTTGGACATGCCGCCGATGATGTCCCACATGTTTTTCATATTGTCGGCGGTGTTCATCAGCCCCGCCGCGCCCATCAGCGCCACTGCCAGGGAAATCACCGTGCCCAATACCCCGGCCAGGATCAGGATGCTGTTGACGAAGCGCACCAGCGTGAACTGCGCCACCTGACCCGCCATCAGGGTGGAAGCCAGCGCCGCCTGGTTGACCTCGGCATTCTGGCGGGCGATGGTCTGCACGGCGTAATAGCGGTTCACCACCAGCGCCGTTTCCGGCAGGCCGTAAACAGGGTTGGCGGCGTTGTCTTCCGCCCGCCGGATAAAGCGCAGCAATACGCCCTGTTCATGGGTGTAGCTCAGGAACAGCCAGATCATGCGCGCCAGCCCAAGCAGAAAGATCAACAGGATAATGCCATTCAGCACGACCCCGAGCATGCCCGCCCGGGTGGTGTGGAAGAATTCCAGCAACTGGTCTTTGCCCAACAGCACCGCAGCCGCCATCAACAGCAAAATGGCCAGCATCTGGAACAGGGTCAGGTAATAGTGTGTTTTAATCGGTTTCAGCATCGGTTTCGGTATCCTTGACGTATGGCCGCCGTGGTATGGTTTCGACCGGCGCAGGCTCCGCAATGTTCCGTCCTGAGGAAATCCCCAGTTCCGACAGCCTGCGCGCCCCCGGCAGCACACTGCGTTCCAGCGACCCCAGCGCCTTGTTGTAGGTGTCCACGCTGCTGCCGAGATTACGCCCCAGACGCTCCAAATGGTCAAGAAAAACTGTCAGGCGCTTGTGCAGTTCTTCACCCAGATCGCGCACTTTGCCCGCATTTTCAGCAAGCACCGCCTGTTTCCAGCCGAACGCCACTGCCCGCAACAGAGCCACCAGCGTACTTGGCGTCGCCAGGATCACCTTGTCGTTGAGGGAATCGTGCAGCAAGGTTTTGTCCTGCTCCAGCGCTGCGCCGAGGAACTGTTCACCGGGAATGAACAACACCACAAAATCAGGCGAATGCTCAAACTGCTCCCAGTAACGCTTGCCCGCCAGCACCCGCACATGCTCACGCACATGCCGGGCGTGGCGTTGTAGGTGGCGCTTGCGGCTATCCTCATTGTCGGCGCTGACCGCATCCAAGTAGGCGTCCATCGGTGCCTTGGCGTCGACGATCATTTCGCGCTCATCCGGCATCCGCACCACCATGTCCGGGCGGATGGTGCGCTCGGCGTTGCTGCGCTGCGCCTGCTCGATAAAATCGCAGTGTTCGACCATCCCGGACAGTTCGGCGATGCGGCGCAGGCTCAATTCCCCCCATTGCCCGCGAATGCCGGGTGTGCGCAAGGCGGAAGCCAGCCGCCCGGTTTCATCACGTAAGGCCGCCTGGTCATTCATCATGCCGCGAATCTGCTGGCTGAGGACACCGAAACTGGTCTGGCGCTCCTTCTCGATTTCACGGATCTGGTTTTCAGTTTTGGCCAACGCATCGCGGATCGGGTCGACCAGATGCTGGATGGAACGCTGCCGCTGCTCAAGGTCGGCGCGCGACTCCACCTGGAAACGCCCCATGGTTTCCTGCGCCAGTTGCAGGAACTGGGTGTTGTTTTCACGCAGGGCGCGCTGGGAAAGCGCCGCGAAAGTGTTGTAGAGGCGGTCTTGCGCATCATCCAGGGTTTGCAGGCGTTCCTCGTGCAACTGTTCCTCGGTCTGCAACTGCAATTGCAGGCGCTCAAGTTCACGGCGCGCCTGCCGCAAAGGGGTGTTGTAAACGAGATGCGCCGCCAGCAGGCCCAGGACAAACATCGTCACCGCCGTGAAAAACACAATATGCGCATCAATTAATGCGCCTAACTGGAAAGGTGCGGCCCCCATCAACCCAACCACCCGAATATGTCGGCGGGGCTGGCGATAACGCCATCCGCCCGCCAATCGAGGTGCGCACCGTCCGCCTCCAGATACCCCCAGCCAGCCACCAGCGTCTTCATGCCTGCATTGCGCCCGGCGGCGATGTCGCGCTCGGCATCGCCGAGATACAGGCAAGCGTCAGGCACTACGCCGCATTGCTGCGCCGCCATCAGCAAGGGTTGGGGATGTGGCTTGGCGACATCCAACGTATCGCCGCCGATAATGCTGCTGGCCCGGGCGCGCAAACCCAGCGCCTCCAGTAAGGGAAACGTCAGGTATTCCGGCTTGTTGGTGACGATCCCCCACGGCATGCCTGCCGTTTCCAGGGTTTCCAGCACTTCCGGCATCCCATCAAACAAGCGGGTGTGGCGGCTGATATTGGCGGCGTAATAATCAAGGAACAGGCTGCGGCGGCGTTGCAGGTCAGCCGCTGACTGGCCTGCGCCAAAAGCGAACTCCAGCATCATCTGGCTGCCGTGGGAAACCGTGTGCCGCGCCTGTTGCAGCGTACAACCGGCGCGCCCTTCCGCCGCCAGCACCGCGTTCAGCGCCGCCACCAGATCGGGGGCGGTGTCCAGCAAGGTTCCATCCAGGTCAAACAAAATACACTTTATCGGGGAAAAAGAACTTGTCGGCATCATGCGCATCCATACAATCAGCAAGTTTCTATCAAACCCGCCATTGTATGCTTTTGGGAGAAGATTTCATGTTACCAATCAAAGCAGCCTCCATTATCTCCGTATTGGCTTGCCTTGCGCTATTCACCCCGCCTGCTTCCGCCCTGACGGACATGCATGGCAAAACCGCCAATCTGGAAACGTTGGTTGGCCAGGGCAAATGGACGGTGGTGGAGGTTTGGGCGTCGGATTGCCGCGCCTGCCGTGGCAGCATCCACCATACGGTGGATTTTGAAACCGCCAACCCGGATGTGGATGTGCTCGGCATTTCGCTGGATGGTGCTGACGGCAAAGCCAACGCTGAAAAATTCATTGACGAATTTGGCCTAGATTTTCCCAACCTGCTCAGTAGCGCTTCTGAAATTGACCAGTACCTCTACAGCACTGCGAAGGAAAGCTTCATCGGCACGCCGACTTTCATGCTCTACAACCCACAGGGTAAATTATTGGCGGTGCAACCGGGCGTGGTGACGGAAGAAGAGTTGGGTGCCTTTATCCACAAGCAGGATGCGCAATCCCAACCCCAGCCAGCGGGTTAACGCTTCTGCGTCCAAGTATTGTTTTTATCGTTAACGGGTGCGTTCAGGCAGGGCAATGTTCAGTTCCAAGACATCGTAATCGGCACCTTTTTCAAACTGGACATTGACCTGTTCTTCTTTGATGGGCACATATTTGCGGATCACGTCCATGATGTCGCGGCGCAATTGCGGCAGGTATTCCGGCCCGTTGCGGTCGAGCCGCTCATGGGCAATGACAATCTGCAAACGTTCCTTCGCAACTTGAGCGCTGGTTTGTTTGTCTGTCCTGAAGTAATCAAACCATCCCATGATTTATCCCCCGAACAGCTTCTTGAAAAAGCCTTTTTTCTCCACTTCCATGAAGCGGTGAGGAACCGTTTCACCCAGAAAACGGCGCACAAAATCGTCATAAGCCTGACCGGCGTCACTGTTTTTATCCAGAATCACCGGCGTGCCGCTATTGGACGCCTGCAAGACGCTTTGTGATTCGGGAATCACTCCAATTAGGGGAACCGCCAGAATTTCCAGGATGTCCTCCATCCCCAGCATTTCCCCGGCATTGACCCGCGACGGCGAATAACGGGTAATCAGCAAATGCTCACGCACGTTTTCCCCTTGCTCCGCTTTGTGTGTCTTGCTTTGCAACAGGCCAAGAATGCGGTCGGAATCGCGCACCGACGAGACTTCCGGGTTGGTGACAACGATGGCGTCATCAGCGTAGTACATCGCCATGTGCGCGCCACGTTCAATACCCGCTGGGGAATCGCACACCACATAATCAAAGCCGCTGTCACACAATTCATCCATGACCCGCTTGACCCCCTCGGTGGTCAGGGCGTCTTTATCACGCGTTTGTGACGCAGGCAGAATATGCAGGTTTTCCACATGTTTATCACGGATCAGGGCCTGTTTCAGGGATGCCTCATTATTGATGACATTGACAAAGTCATAAACAACACGGCGTTCACACCCCATAATCAGATCCAGGTTGCGCAACCCGACATCAAAATCAATAACAGCGGTCTTGTATCCCCGCATCGCCAGACCGGTTGCAAATGCCGCGCTTGTGGTCGTTTTGCCAACGCCACCCTTCCCCGAGGTTACGACGATAATTTTGCTCAAAAGAGGCTCCTTTCCATTGACACCTTAAAACCGGCCTGAGTGACGGATTTTACCTAGTAATTTTAACAGATCCGGGGCGGTATTCAGTATTAAATTGTAACGGTCAGAATATCGGCGCAATTTTTAGCTTCCCGTTTTCCAGCCAAACCATGGCGGGCGATCCTTTCAGGTCTGTATCAATATCATCCAATAAACGGTAATGCCCGGCGATTGCGACCAACTCCGCCTCCAGCTTCTGGCAGAAAATCCGGGCGCTGACATCCCCCAGGATCCCAGCCAACACCCTTCCACGCAGAGAACCATAAACATGCACTGACCCACCCGCCAGGATTTCCGAACCGGCGCTGGTGTGTTGCAAAACAACCACATTGCCATCAGGGAAATACACCTGTTGGCCAGAACGCACCGGACGGTCAACCACTTTCACGCTGTCGCCCGCCCTGACGGGAGCCTCCGACTCATTAGCCGACGAACGTTCAGCGCGAACCGGCGTGCTGGCTCCCCTTCCCGCCCGCAACAAGGCCCATCCCGCCTCAACCGCCTGAGCGCTGCGGGCTTCGTCCAACCCGCGAATGCCAATGGGTATAAAGCCAAGCTCCTGAATGGTTTCCCGTAACCGCACCATATCCAGCTGTTGACAGGCTTCACCTAACTGGCTGCCATCAACCACCAACGGACTGTTGGCAAACAAGTGCGGCAAACTGTCACGCTTGCCCTGCAACCCCTGCCTAATCAGGTCCACATCAGCAGATGCCAGATGCAACACACCCAGCAACAGCATCTCACCCTTTATTTCAACCAGCTCTGTCGCCACACCTCTAACTCCTCATGCCAAACCGACCAACTTGATGATAAATCTACCCGATATTTGACATAGCCCGAAAGATATAACTTGTTCCGAATCGTTTTATTTATAGACTCTTTAGTCTATAATTTTATTGTATAAGTGTAGTAGTTGATTTAATTCTAATTTTTCCGGGGCTTTTTACCATGTTCAGGGGCACATTATTCACCTCACCATGCCTTACTATAGCAATAAGCTTATTCCTTACGCTGGTGTCACCGACATTCGCCCACGCTGAACTGACGAAAACAGCTTCATCTCCAGAATCAGCCGCCACTGCCAACGCCAGCAACCCCACCCAGGAAACTGACAGCGCCCCCCCTTCCAGCCCCGCCGAACAATTTGCCACAGCACGCCGCCTGTTTAATGGCGAAAAAGGTGCCGCCGACCCCAAGCGCGGCCTTGAACTGCTGAAGCAAGCCGCAGAGCAAAACTACCCGCCTGCGTTGTATGAGCTGGCGTATTTATATGAAACCGGAGCCTATGTGGGCCAGGATGATGACAAAGCCGCCAGCCTGTATGAACAAGCGGCGAAGCAAGGGCATGCCGACTCCCAGTACAACCTTGGCGTCCTGTATCTGCGGGTCTTCAAGGACACGGAAAAAGCACGCTACTGGCTTGAGCAGGCCGCCCAGCAACAAGATGTCGAAGCCCAGTACAACCTCGCCCTGCTGTATGATTTTTCCCAAGGCAAGCAGGCCAATCCGGAAGAAGCCACCTACTGGTACACCCAAGCCGCCCAGCATGGCCACAAGAACGCCCAGTTTGACTTGGGGGTGCGCTACCTGGAAGGCAAAGTGCTAACCAAAAACCTGTCGCAAGCCGCCCACTGGTTCCGTGAGGCCGCAGAACAAGGCGACCCCGCTGCCGCCTTCAATCTGGCGCTGATGTACGATGATGGGGAAGGGGTGGCGAACAACCCCCAGGAAGCCATCCACTGGTACCGCGAAGCCGCGCAACAAGGGGAAGCTGGCGCCCAATACAACCTTGGGATCAAATACCTGCTGGGTGAAAACCTGCCGCCAGACCATGACAAAGGCGTCAGTTGGATCCGCAAAGCGGCTGAAGGCGGCAACCCCGCCGCCCAATACACGCTGGCATTCATGCTGGATCAGGGCAAAGACTTGCCCAAAGATGACAACCAGGCATTGTACTGGTACCGGCAGGCCGCCGACCAAGGCTACACCGACGCGGAAGTCGGGCTGGCGATCATGTTCGCCAACGGCCAGGGCGTGGCTGCTGACCCGGTGGAGGCTGTCCGCTGGTTCCAGAAGGCCGCCAATGCTGGCAACGCCAGCGCGCAATTCAACCTGGGCACGTACATGATCCACGGCATCGGGGTCGCCAAGGATCTGCCATCCGCCGCCTACTGGCTATCCCTCGCCGCCGAACAAGGCCATGAACACGCTGCCGCCAACCGTGATTACGTGCTGCAATTGTTGAGTGACAACGAGCGCGCCGCGCTTGAACAGCGCCTGAAAAGCGCCCCCGAAACCGGCAGCCAGCAGGACAATCAAGCCGCTATCCATTAAAATGCCGGATTTCAAGAAAACAAGCCCGGTCTCATGTCTGCATTGCCCAAACCCCAATATCCCACCACCCCGAATAGCGCCATCCGTTGGGGGCAACTCTACGGCTGTTCCCGCGAATGGCTGATTGCGCAGGCGGCGCAGGATTTCGGCGGGCTGGCGCTGTTGGTGACGCCAGACGTCCATTCCGCCTTCCAGATGGAAGCCGCGCTGCAATTCTTCGCGCCGGAGATTCCACGCCACATTTTCCCCGACTGGGAAACCCTGCCTTATGACGTGTTTTCACCGCACGAAGACATTGTTTCCGAGCGCCTGAAAACGCTGGCCACGCTGGAAAACCTCCAGCGCGGCGTACTGATTGTGCCCGCCACCACCCTGCTGCACCGGCTGGCGCCCACCAGTTATGTGCACGGGCACACTTTCATGGTGCGCAAGGGCGCGCCGCTCAACATCGACAAACTGCGCAAACAGCTGGAGGAGGCAGGCTACCGCAACGTCAGCCAGGTGATGCAGCACGGTGAATACGCCACGCGCGGCTCATTGGTCGACCTGTTTCCGATGGGCAGCCACACCCCCTACCGCATCGACCTGTTTGACGATGAAATCGATTCAATCCGCACCTTCAACCCGGAAAACCAGCGCACCGAAGACCTGGTGGACAACATCGAACTGCTGCCCGCCCGCGAATTCCCGCTGGATGAGGCAGGCGTCAAACGGTTCCGGCAAAACTACCGCGCGCAGGTGGAAGGCGACCTGAGCCGCAGCTTTATCTACGAAAGCGTCAGCCAGGGCAAACCGCCAGCGGGGATCGAGTATTACCTGCCGCTATTCTTCGAGCATACCGCCACCCTGTTTGACTACCTGCCGAAAAAGACGCTGCTGATCCTGAGCGAAGGCGTGGCCGCCGCCGTCGCGCAATTCCGCGAAACCGTGGCGCACCGTTACGAGCAGCGGCGGCACGACATTGAAAGGCCGTTGCTGGCACCGGACAAATTGTTCCTGACGGCGGAACTACTGCACAGCCATGTGCAGGAATACGCCCGGATTGAATTGCAAACCTTCAAACTGGAAAGTGGCGGCAGCAACTACCCCATCGCCGCCTTGCCCTCGCTGCTGATCCATGCGCGCCACGAACAGCCATTGTTCCTGCTGGCCAATTTCCTCAAAGACCTGCAAGGCCGGGTGCTGTTCACCGCCGAATCCGCCGGGCGGCGCGAAGCCTTCATGGCGCTGTTGCGCGACAACCAGATCAACCTGCAACCCGTGGACAACTGGCGGGAGTTTCTCGGCGGCAAGCAGGCAATGGCCATCACCGTCGCCCCGCTGGAAGACGGTTTCTGGCTGCCGGACGCGCATCTCGCCGTCATCCCCGAAAGCCTGCTGCATGGCGTGCAAATCCAGCAGCAGCGGCGGCGCAAGAAAATCACCCGCGACGCCGACGCCATTATCCGCAACCTCACCGATCTCAGCGAAGGCGCGCCGGTCGTGCATGAGGAACACGGCGTCGGGCGTTACCTGGGGCTGCAAACCGTCACCGCTGGCGGCGTCACCGCCGAATACCTGCTGATCGAATACGCCAATAACGACCGCCTGTACGTGCCGGTCGCCGCGCTGCACCTAGTCAGCCGTTACACCGGCGCAGACCCCGAACATGCGCCGCTGCACCGCCTCGGCAACGACCAGTGGGACAAGGCCAAACAGAAAGCGGCGGAAAAAGCCCGTGACGTGGCGGCGGAACTGCTCGACATCCACGCCCGCCGCGCCGCGCAGCAAGGGCTCAGTTTCCCGTTCGAAGACAATGATTACCGCCTGTTTGCGGGCGCGTTCCCGTTTGAGGAAACGCCCGACCAGGCGCTGGCGATCGAAAACGTGATCCAGGACATGCGTTCGCCACAGCCGATGGACCGTGTGGTGTGCGGCGATGTCGGTTTCGGCAAGACTGAAGTGGCGATGCGTGCCGCGTTCGTCGCCGCCAATGCAGGCAAGCAGGTGGCGATGGTGGCGCCCACCACCCTGCTGGTGCAGCAGCACCTGAACAATTTCCGCGACCGTTTCGCCGACTGGCCGTTCCGCATCGAATCGCTGTCGCGCTTCAAGACCGGCAAGGAAAGCAGCGCGGCACTGGCCGAACTGGCCGCCGGGAAAATCGACATCGTGATCGGCACCCACAAGCTGTTGCAGGACGATGTGCAGTTCCGGAACCTGGGGCTGGTGATCATCGACGAGGAGCACCGTTTCGGCGTGCGTGACAAGGAGCAGATGAAAAAACTGCGTGCCAACGTCGACATGCTGACCATGACCGCCACACCGATTCCCCGCACCCTGAACATGTCGCTGTCCGGCCTGCGCGACCTGTCGATCATCGCCACCCCGCCAACCCAGCGGCATGCGATCAAGACTTTCGTCACCGAATGGAACAAGACCATCATCCAGGAAGCCTGCGCGCGTGAGCTGTCGCGCGGCGGGCAAGTGTACGTGCTGCACAACGAAGTCAAAACCATCGCCAAAACCGCCGAAGAGCTGGAGGCCATGCTGCCCAACGTCAAGGTGAAATTCGCCCACGGGCAGATGCGCGAACGCGAGCTGGAAAGCATCATGAGCGACTTTTACCACCAGCGTTTCCAGATCCTGGTGGCGACCACCATCATCGAAAGCGGCATCGACGTGCCGACCGCCAACACCATCATCATCAACCGCGCCGACAAGCTGGGGCTGGCGCAATTGCACCAGTTGCGCGGACGGGTCGGGCGCTCGCACCACCGCGCCTACGCCTACCTGATTGCGCCGCCGAAACAGGCGATGACGCCGGATGCGGTCAAACGGCTGGAGGCGATCGAGTCGCTGGAAGATCTGGGCGTCGGTTTCACCCTGGCCACGCACGACCTGGAGATTCGCGGCGCGGGCGAATTGCTGGGCGAAGGCCAGAGCGGGCAGATTCAGGAAATCGGCTTCAACCTGTACAACGACCTGCTGGAGCGGGCGGTCAAGGCGCTCAAATCCGGCAAGGTTCCCGAACTCACCGCCAGCAGCAGCCGCACCACGGTGGAGCTGGGCGCCCCGGCGCTGATCCCGGACGACTACCTGCCGGATGTGCATAGCCGCCTGATCCTTTACAAACGCATCGCCAGCGCACCCGCGCAGGAGGCATTGGATGAATTGCGGGTGGAAATGATCGACCGCTTCGGCCTGCTGCCGGAACCGGCCAAAAACCTGTTCAGCGTCACCCGCGTCAAGCTGGCCGCGCAGGAACTGGGCGTCAAAAAACTGGACATGAACGCCAAGGGCGGGCGGATCATTTTCGACACCAAACCGAATATTGACCCGATGAAGGTGATCACCCTGATCCAGAAACGGCCTTGGGCGTTCAAGCTGGACGGGCAGGACAAATTGCGCTTTGAAATGGAACTCCCCTCCGTGGATGAGCGGGAGGAATGGGTGATCAAGCTGATGGGGGAAATTGGCGCGTAAGTTACCGCCATTTTTTGCACGAACAAACATCCAAAATTGTGGTCACAATCAGCAAATATGGCCACAAATGAGGTAACCCCATGTACGTTGCTGTCCGCGAGCTCAACACAGGTTGACACGTTCCGCACCCAACCTGCAAGCCCGCCCTTCCCAACCGTTGGGTAAACTGGCATGGGTGCGGCGTGGAAATGCTGGCAAAAAACTAGGCTTGCCTGCCACGCAACGCATCCGCTTGACCGATGGCCCCTCCCTGAGCGACTTGCTATCAGAAGACCGTGCATGAATGACGCCAGCATTTTTGCATGGGCTAAAGCTCTAAAAACGATTTTATTCCAGTCACTTCCATGACGGCGGGCATAATAGGGTTTTCCAGTGAACAGGAAAGGCGGCATGTCTTCACAGAAATATTTCTGCGTCCGGCAATCAGAATCCACCTCGGCAAAGGTAACATGTCATACACCAGGTCGCCCGCATCGCTTTTGTAATCCAGGTTGCCGTAACGGTCATGCTCATAGTGCAGGTTGAACCCACCCTGGCCGCTGTCCGTGGTGCGGGTGGCGTCGGCCAGGCGGTCGTACAAGCAGTTACACAGTTCAGATCACTGTCTCAGACTTTATGCCGAGATATTTACAAACACTCAACTATAATCTTATTAGGGAAGGTTTCTTCTACAGTAATGATTTTAATTACAACTATATCTCCTTCGCATAAGATTTTTGGTGCTTTGTTAATTGGGCAGTAAGCATTCAATCCGAACCCAAGATAAATGAAGTAACCATGATCTAAAACCTTTCTCACAACAGCTTCATTTTTGCTGCCACTGGCAAATAACTCTTTATATAACCAAGGATTGCGTTCAGGGGTCACGTCTCGAAGTGATGCTTGAAAGTCATAAAACTGACAAGACTTGATTTCTAGTACTTTAACTTTTATTAGCTCTCCAATTCTATAAAATCTCTTGGCTTCATCACGATAACCTGTCCAAGATAGTCTTAAAACATCTATAAATCCCTTTATTCCGCAATAAGAGATATATAGCCCACGTTCCTCGATATTCTCAATAATAACGTCTATTAATGAACCTTTCTTTATATCCTTCATGAATGTAACTCGTTGACAGGAAGTCATTGTTTTAACTATCGAACATCTTTTTCTAGATCAGCCATTAGTTTACAATTGACCATTATGGCATCTTCATTTTTATTTAAAAAAGCAGATTCCAAAATCTTGGGGGATTTCTCATATTCTATTGAAAAAAGAAACCCTCTTACACTCCAAACACACGCTTTGGTTTTAGTACCTAATGTCGGGTAAGATATGGTAATTTCAGCAACTAGTAATTCATTGCTCTTATTGGGAAAGGTTAAGTTTTCATCAAAAGTTGGCTGGCCATTTTTTATTCGATAAAAATCAACTTCCACTCCATCTGCCACTCTTTGGATTTTATTAATCGCTTCTATTTGTTTCTTCCATAATAGCCTAATCTCCATCGATAAATGATCATGAACCCTATCTAATATGGATTTCTCAAGCATAGATAACGCTGCTTTTCTGCAAAAGATTTTGCTTAATAAATGACTTATTCTAATCATTGGATACCTCCTTCGATTAACATATTTAATTCAATCCCTTGCCACTTCTGCTCCGATAGAGCCATAAACACCACCACCAACTGCACCCTTATAAACATAAGGAAATCGAGTCCATTGCTGCCATGCTTGATTGGGCATTGGATTTTGAGCTTTCCAAGTTCTGGGCATAAAACGATAACGATATGGATCTGATAAAGCATGTATATCTCGCGAAACATAATTGCCATTCCATTTTGAACGTACTCCCCCCCATCTATTTGGTATCCAGTGAGAGAACTCTTTTCCTGCCGCTCTTTCCCCAGCCATTCGCCAGCCAATTGCGCCTCCTGCTGCGATACCATAGCCAACACCTGCCCACTCACCTGCACCATAAGCATCAGAATACTTATTAACTGCACCATTTGTATCCATTAAATCACGAATAATATCGGTTATCCCAAGAGAGATAGTGTCCCCAAAGCCCGCAGCTACATCTACCAGCCCTTGCGGGAGCATTGGTAATCCTTCGTCATTATACAAATGCACCATCGCAGCACTGAGCGCCCCGTCAGAGAAGCTGCCGCCACTGGCCTCTGCCGCCAGCCCGCCGAACACGGCGGCGATGACGGTGCGGCTGACAACACTGCCGACGCCGTGCGCCAGCATGTCCCCGGCGGGCGACAGCCCGCCCGCCACCGAGCCGACGAAGCCGGAGCGGAAGCTGCCGCCACGCAACTGCCCGACCAGCCCCTGGCTGACGCCGTGCGCCAGCCACCGCAGGGTGCCGAAGGGCGAGGACTCCCCCCAGGCGTAGCCGAACGCCCCGCCATGCCCGACGAAACCGGCCACACCCGCCCCGACACCGCCCCAGAACGCGCCCTGCAAGGCCCCCTGCAACGAGCCGGTGCTGGCCAGCCCGCCCACAAAACCGGCCGCCGCACCCCGGATGACGCTGATGGCGAGGCTGCCAGCCGGGCCTAGCGCCGCTTGTAGCGCGATGTTCGCCACCAGCGTGAAGTTGTCGCGTATCCACCCCATTGCGCCCTTCACCGAGTTGGCGAAGTCGTCCCAGCGGTCGCTCAGCCAGCTGTGGCCGCTCGGGTCGGTGTATTTCAGCGGGTTGTTGAGCACATAAATATAGCGGTTGTAGCTGTGCATCAGCCCCGCGTCCGGGACCAGCGTGTCCGGGCTGAGGAAGCGCCCGACCTCCGGGTCATACAGCCGCGCGTTCATGTCCACCAGCCCCAGGCTGTCGAGGTGCTCATGCCCGGTGAAGCCGTGTTTCGCTTATTATAAGAAGACCGTTATTTCTTCAATCTCGGAATCACACAGCTCTTCAAAGTCAGGATCTTCTAATGAAGATATATAAACCTTATCTCCATTAACGGGAACCATAACGCCATCCCAAAAAACATCATCAAATTTCCACTCACAGTTATCCAACAAAGGATTAATCGACATCCCAAGAGCATACTGCCCATAAAGCAATCCTTTGTATCCTCGATGTGCGCTAATTTTTAATATCAAACCAGAGATGCAATCAACACTGATTGAAATACAGCTACCTATTTCATAAAAATAGATACCATAATGTTTTGATATTAATCGCACATCATCACCCAAATCACTAAGTGACGTTCCCAGATGAATACCACCGAGTGACACCCCAGGTATAATTGATGCTGATTTATCAATCATTTTTTATTTAATAGTATGAAAAAAATAAGGAATTCTCTGAGTTCCCAGCGCAGGACCAGAAACCTTCCAGTACGAACCTCCATGCCTCCCCCCTGCAGCAGACCATTGAACTCTAATATTTGCATACTGATCTTGTTGCATAGACCATCCTCCCCGAGCAGCAGTGCGTTCTTGCATTTTACCTGCTTGCCAACCACTTCGCATTAATGAAGAGCGAGCATAACTTTGTGGGATCCATCTTAAAACCGGAGAAGCAGTGGCCAAGCTATCGACAACCCAAAGTGACACCATTCCTTCCATGGCCACTGATGCTCCCATGGATAGTACATTTACCACACCACTAACAAGAATTGCGCCAGCGGTGGCGGGATCATAATGATCAGGATGGTAAACAAGGCTATTGCCATATTCATCAATACCGCCCATTACGTTATTACGATCGTACCCTTGCCCCAATAATCGGCGAATATTAGCCTCATCAATAAATGATCCTCGGGGCAAGCCCTCTCCCGTTGGTCGACTTTCGAGTTCCTCGAAAGCGAGGTATTTTCATAGTAATTTGAGCTGATGATCTTCATGCAGTTTCGTATAAGACTTTCCCTGATTCTTCACATACGTGCTAATCATCGCTTCACTGCCATGCTTACCCACCGTGGAAGCAAAATGGCCATCTGTCCAGAACTCACCACCCCACAACTGTTTTTTCACATGGGGACACTTTTTGAAAACCTCTCGCGCACTTAGGCTCTTGATCAGCCTGACTACCTGGGTCACGCTGTAGGTCGGTACTGACTGCACGAGGAAGTGCACATGATCTTCGTCGGTTCCCACCTCCAAAAAGTGGATCTGATAGCGCTTTTCGATTTCCTGGCAGACATCTGCCAACGCTCTGTCTACCCCTTTGTCGAAAACGGCCCGGCGATATTTCGCCGGAAAAACAAGATGGTATAACAGAACGCTAACATTATGACTTTTATGCAGATACTGGCTCATCTCCCCAGTTTACGCCCCAAGGGGCGGGGAATTGAACCCAGAAGGGATTCAATTTTCACCCATGACCCTGAATAGCCACTGATAAAATCCGCTTTGACATCCTTTTCCAGCACTTTGACTTTGTCGCCTTCTGGCACTGTCCCAATCTTTTTGCCGGTGACATCAGGCGTGCTGCGCACCACCAATACCGGTTTGGCCGTGCTGGTATACCACTCGCCTTGAGTGGCGGTGGAGGTGTTGCTTTGGTTGGCGCCATTGGCGGGCCGGGGTATTTTCTCCAGTTCATCCGCCCGTTTGATAACCGCCTTGAAAACACACTCGGCAATTCCCATTCCGTCGGCGGCGGGGGTTTCATCCGTCAATTTGCCGCAGTCGGCATTGCGCTTTTCCAACCACGCTT
>NZ_JAYMYJ010000123.1:0-8457 GCF_035668035.1 Candidatus Thiothrix phosphatis
AGATCAGCGACCGATTGCCGGAAGAGTATTTTGCCGAGTTCGAGCAGCGCCATCCGGGGGCACTGGCTACCCAGTGGATACCGATGGACAAGGAACTCTGGAAGATGAAGAACTATCGGGACTTCCTGGAGGCTCGGAAAGAGCTACTAGCCGCCGAAGCCAACAAGCGCATGGAAGAACTGCTGCATGGAGAAACGCATTGGCTGGAAGGGGCAGCAGCCAAGAAGCCGCAGACCATGCCGATCTCCGGTGGTATAGCCAGTGAAGCTGAAGAGGCTCAACTGACCGAACTGAATGACTGGGTTGCCAGCCAGGGGCTGCCGCGTGGCGAAATGAATTTCGACTTCGCTGACCCGGCAACCGGAGAACAGCAAGCAGTGTTCGACCTGGCCTGGCCGAGTGGTATTCAGGAGGAGCTATCGGCCCCGGTTGCCGTGCTGCTGGATGAAGCCGCGGAGATGCTTGCCCTGGCGAGTGCTGCGGGCTATCGCTGCTTCACCTCCGTAGCAGCTTTCCGCGAGTACATCGAAAAAGACATCCTGGCGCTGGAACAACTGTGAAAATACGCACCAGCTCTGCCGGAATACACACCAGTCATCCGCAAATACACACCAGCCTTCGTAGAAAAAAGACTTAATACCATGCAAAAAATCGAAGCAAGCAGCCCCGAAGCACAGTCGGCCAATATCATGGCCGATAACCTTGCCCAACTCAAAGCCCTGTTTCCCGAACTGGTGACGGAAGGGGCGAACGGCGCGGCGATCAACGTCGATGTGCTGAAAGCCTTGGTTGGCGACCAGACTGTGACCGATGCCGACGAGAAATACGGCCTGAACTGGCATGGGAAGAAGAAGGCACGGCAGATTGCCTTGACCCCAAGCACCGGCACCCTGCGCCCCTGCCCGGAGGAAAGCGTCAATTGGGAGACGACGCAGAACCTGATGATCGAGGGTGACAACCTCGAAGTGCTGAAGCTGCTGCAGAAAAGCTATGCGGGGAAGGTGAAGCTTATCTATATCGACCCGCCGTATAACACTGGAAATGATTTTGTTTATCCCGATAATTTTCAAGACAACCTTAAGAACTATCTAGAGTTAACGGGGCAAACCGAGGGCGGGGCTAGGATCACCACCAATACCGAGGCTAGTGGTCGATTTCATACCGACTGGTTGAATATGATCTATTCGAGGCTGAAGTTAGCGCGAAATCTTCTTCAACCTGATGGAGTAATTTTTATCAGCATTGACGATAGTGAACTATCGAGACTACGGATAGCTGCTGATGACGTTTTCGGCGAAGAAAATTTTATTGCTTGTTTCATCTGGAAAAGCCGTCAAAACAAAGACAATCGAACTGTCACTGGAGCTTCCGTAGACCATGAGTATGTGGTTTGCTACGGAAAATCAATTCGAGGGGCTGCACGAGATAGGAGTCAATATTCAAACCCTGATGGAGATGTAAGAGGCGATTGGACTAGCGCGAATATGGTTGGTATTGCCACCGCAGACCGAAGGCCAAATCTCCATTACGACCTCATCAACCCAGTAACGGGAGTCAACTATGGCTGCCCAGAAATGGGATGGCGCTATGAACCTAAAACGATGAGCCGATTGATTGCGGAGGATCGGATACTTTGGCCGGTTTCTGCTGACGGCAGACCAAGGCGTAAGGCTTTTATATCTGAACTGGACTCAGATTACACGGGATTATCGACGATTATTGGAGAGGGGCTATTTACTCGGGACGGCACTTCAGACATCAACTCATTGTTTGATGCGCGAGTATTCAATTTTCCTAAGCCAGTAAAGTTTATTCAGACCATCGTTGAGCAGGGGTCTGAGGCTAATGATCTTGTCCTAGATTTCTTTGCGGGGTCAGGTACAACGGCACATGCAGTCATGGAACAGAACGTCGTTGATGGTGGTCGGCGACGTTTCATAACAGTCCAGTTGCCTGAACCGCTTGACCCATCTGATCGAGAGCAAAAAACCGCTTCCGATTTTTGTGACAAGTTGGGTAAGCGACGTACGATCGCGGAACTAACAAAAGAGCGTATCCGTCGTGCTGCAGCGAAAATTCAGTCGGATTACCCTTCATTTAAGGGTGATACAGGATTCCAGGTGTTTAAGCTCGACACTTCAAATATTCGTGCCTGGAATCCCAAGTCCAAAGACCTAAAAACCTCGCTTTTCGATCACCTCGAACATCTCGAAGCGGGGCGCAGCAGCGACGACATCCTCTACGAAATCCTGCTCAAGCTGGGCTTGGACCTTTGCGTTCCCATCGAGAAGCGTGAAATCGCTGGCAAACAGGTCAATAGCGTGGGCGCGGGTGTGCTGATGGCCTGTCTGGTCGAAAGCATCAAGGTGGCAGAGGTGGAAGCTCTGGCGCTGGGGATGGTGGCATGGCGTGAGGAGCAAGGCACGGTGGGCGACACCACGGCAGTGTTCCGCGACAGCGCCTTCGAGAACGATGTCGCCAAGAGCAACCTGGCCGCCATCCTTGAACAGCACGGCATCAAACAGGTACGGAGCTTGTAACCATGCCAATGCCAGCCCAGCCCAAGATTTACCACATCTGCCACGTGGATCGACTGCCTTCGATTCTGAGTTGCAAGGGGCTTTTCTCGGATGCGAAGGTGTTGGAACACGCCTTGCCGGGAACGGTGGTTGGCATGAGCAATATCAAGCAGCGTCGCTTGAATGAATTACGCCTGGACAGCCATCCGACCTTATTGGTTGGGCAATGTGTTCCTTTCTATTTCTGTCCGCGCTCGGTGATGTTGTTCTTGATCCATCGTCGTAACGCTGAGTTGACCTACCAAGGTGGGCAATCTCAGATCGTTCATCTTGAGGCGGATCTTCATGAAACAGTGGCTTGGGCGAATGCAAACAATCGTCGCTGGGCTTTTACATTGTCCAATGCTGGGTCTTACTACTTTGAAGACCGGGCGGACTTAGGGAAGCTTCAAGAAATTGACTGGGATGCTGTGCAAGCTCGGATGTGGAATCAATGCCGGGAAGCGAAGCAAAGCGAATTCCTGCTTGAAGATAGTTTTCCGTGGGGGCTGGTCAGGCGCATTGGCGTCGGCAACAATATCGTTTACGGGCAAGTATTGAATGCTTTGCAGCAACAAGAACATAAACCAACGGTCGAAGTGAAGACCGATTGGTACTACTGACGCGGGGGATCACCATGATTGAATTAACGAGCGGCGACATTTTGAAGGACGAGGCAGAGGCCATCGTCAACACGGTGAATTGTGTTGGTGTGATGGGTCGTGGGATTGCCCTGCAGTTCAAGAATGCCTGGCCGGAAAACTGCAAGGCTTATGAAGCAGCCTGCGCGCGCAAGGAAGTGCAGCCGGGTCGCATGTTCATGTTTGAGACCGGCCAACTGACCACGCCGCGCTATATCGTGAATTTCCCGACCAAACGCCATTGGCGTGGCAACAGCCGAATCGAAGACATTGAATCCGGGTTGGTGGCACTTGCTTCCGAAATCAAGGCACGGGGTATCAGGTCGATTGCGATTCCACCGCTGGGTAGCGGTCTGGGTGGCCTCAATTGGGAAGATGTACGTCCCTTGATCGAAAAGCACTTGTCTCCGTTGGACGATGTAACGGTACGCATCTATGAGCCCAAGGGAGCTCCGCTGGCCGACAAAATGCAGCACAGCCGGGCTGTTCCCAACATGACACCAGGCCGAGCCGCTTTGGTCGAGTTGGTCAGTCGCTATATGAAGGGGCTGCTCGATCCAACGATTTCTCTGCTGGAAGTGCATAAGCTGATGTACTTCATGCAGGTAGCCGGTGAGCCACTACGTCTGAAGTACATTAAAGGGCCATATGGTCCCTACGCAGAGAATCTTCGGCATGTGCTGCGAACCATCGAAGGGCACCTGATTTCTGGTTATGCCGATGGTGGAGATGATCCGGGAAAGCCGTTAAACCTGGTGCCGGGTGCTGTCGAAGACGCCAATGCCTTCTTGGAGGCTCACCAGGAAACCCGTGGGCGTTTTGAACGGGTCGATTCCTTGGTTGAGGGCTTTGAAACGCCCTTCGGCCTGGAGTTGTTGGCGACCGTGCATTGGATTACCCAGCAGGAGCCTTCAGTCCGTAATCAGTCGGATGTTGTTGCTCGCACCCATGCTTGGAATGACCGAAAGCGCCAGTTTTCTCCGAGGCAGATCGGTATTGCGCTAAACGTCCTGGCGGACAAAGGCTGGATTCATCCCGTAGCAACAGCGTGACCTCACAGCCCTCGCTCAGTTGTTGAGGTGAGGCTGCGGGGAATGGCTTGTCTTGGGGGGGCTGCTCGGTCTTTTGTTTAGACGAGAAATCACATAGGTAATTGATTTTTATGTTGTCTAGGATCGACGCATCAAGTTGAAATTAGACAAGGACGCTGCATGAAACTGCATTTTGAATCCGACCTGCCCTACCAAATTGAAGCCATCGAGGCCGTCTGTGACTTGTTTCGAGGCCAGGAGGTTTGTCGCTCCGTTTTTACGGTCACGGCTCAAGCCTTGGGCGGTGAAGGCACTCAGCAGAGCTTTGAAGGCAAGCAATTCACCGAAAGCGGTGGTATCGGCAATGCTCTGCAACTGATCGTCGATGAGGAATTGAACGAAAACCTGCAGCAGGTGCAGCTTCGCAACGGCCTGCCACCTTCGCTGCCGCTGGAAGCCAAGCAGCCGCTCGATTTCACGGTGGAAATGGAAACCGGCACGGGCAAGACCTACGTTTACCTGCGCTCTGTCTTCGAGTTGAATCAGCGGTATGGCTTCACCAAGTTCGTGGTCGTGGTGCCGTCGGTGGCGATCAAGGAAGGCGTGAACAAGACGCTGCAGATCACCCGCGAGCATTTCGAGGCGCTATACCCTAGTGCCAAGGGCTACGAGTTCTTTCAGTACGATTCCGACAAGCTCGGCCAGGTCCGCAACTTTGCGACCAGCCCGAACATTCAGATCATGGTCATTACGGTCGGGGCCATCAACAAGTTCGGTGACGAGGCGGCAGCACAGGCGGAAGAGTCTGACGAGAGTAAGCGCCGTGAGAAGTCCAAGAACAAAATGTACCGGGCCAGCGAGAAAACGGGCGGTGAGCGCCCCATCGACCTGATTCGGCAGACCAGCCCGATCCTGATCGTGGATGAGCCGCAAAGCGTTGATGGTGGCATCGACGGCAAGGGCAAGAAGGCGTTGGCGCACATGTCGCCGCTTTGCACCCTGCGTTATTCAGCGACGCACGTGGAAAAGCACAACATGGTGTTCCGTCTGGACGCCGTGGATGCCTACGAGCAGCGGCTGGTGAAGCAGATCGAAGTGGCTGCGGCCACCGTACAGGGCGGTAATAACAAGCCCTACGTGAAGCTGCTTGCGGTCAACAACAAGCGAGGGGTGATTTCGGCCAGCATCGAAGTTGACCGTGAAAACGCGGCTGGCGTGGTGCGTCGGGACACGATTACCGTTCAGGATGGCTTCGATCTGGAGCAGGAAACCGGGCGAGCTTTGTATGCTGACATACGCATCGGGGAAATCCGCGCCGGTAGCGGCAAGAAAAGCAGCGACCAGTTTCTGGAACTCAAGGTGCCGGGCAGCGAGGTATTTCTGCGTGTCGGCGAAGCCTGGGGCGACGTGGATGCCAGCGCCGTGCATCGGGAGATGATTCGTCGCACCATCAAGGAACACTTGGACAAGGAAAAGCGCCTGCGGCCACTGGGCGTTAAGGTGCTGAGCCTGTTCTTCATCGACGAGGTGGCGAAATACCGTCAATACGACGAGCAAGGCAACCCGGTGAAGGGCGAATACGCGGTGATCTTCGAGGAAGAGTACAAGCGTTGGGCACGTCACCCCGATTACCAGAGTCTTTTTGGAGAAATTGACCTGGCGACGGCTGCCGATGAGGTGCACAACGGCTATTTCTCCATCGACAAGAAGAAGGTCGGCGGTAAAACGGTCGAAATGCTCAAGGATACGAGCGGCACAACCGCTGCCGACGACGACACCTATAACCTCATCATGCGCGACAAGGAAAAGCTGCTCTCCTTCGAGTCGCCGCTGAAATTCATCTTCTCGCACTCGGCGCTGAAGGAAGGTTGGGACAACCCGAACGTCTTCCAGATTTGCAACTTCTCAACCCGCGAAACCGAGCGGTGGCGTCGGCAAACAATTGGCCGTGGGCTGCGCCTGTGCGTGAATCAGAAGGGCGAGCGGCTACGTGGTTTCGAGATCAATACGCTGACCGTGATTGCCACGGAAAGCTACGAGCAGTTTGCCGAGAACCTGCAGAAGGATATTGAGAAGGACACCGGGATTCAGTTTGGCGTGGTACATGACCACGAATTCGCCGGGATTCCAGTGACTGCTGATGGCGGTGTAGTGTCGCCCTTGGGCTTCGAGGCATCCAAAACCTTGTGGGGCCACCTCCAGGCTCAAGGCTATATCAGCGATAACGGGAAAGGCGGGGGCAAGGTCCAGGATTCCCTGAAAACAGCGTTGAAGAATGGCGACCTGCAACTGCCTGCCGAATTTGAAGCGCAACGCCATCAGATCGTGGCGGTGTTGAAGAAGCTTTCCGGCAAGTTGGAGGTCAAGGACGCTGACAAGCGGGTGGACAAGATTCAGGTCAGAAAGTCGGTCTTACTAAGCCCGGACTTCAAGGCCCTGTGGGACCGCATCAAGCACAAGACCACGTATCGCGTTCAATTCGACAACGAAAAGCTGATTGAACGCTGTATCCAGGCGCTGGATGATGCCCCGCCTGTTTCCAAGGCTCGCCTGCAGTGGAAGAAGGCTGGTATGACGATTGGCAAGGCAGGTGTCGATGCTTCGCTGCTGTCGGTATCGGAGCCCATCGCCCTCCATGAAACGGATATTGAGTTGCCCGATGTGCTGACGGAACTGCAAGACAGAACCCAACTGACTCGCAAGACGATTGCCCGCATCCTGACCGAGAGCACCCGACTGAACGATTTCAAGCGAAATCCTCAGCAGTTCATCGAACTGGCCTCGGACGCAATTAACCGCTGCAAGCGCCTGGCCTTGGTCGATGGCATCAAATACCAGCGCCTCGGTGACGAGCACTACTACGCCCAAGAGCTATTCGAGTCGAAGGAACTGACCGGGTACTTGCAGAACCTGGTGCTCAATACCGAGAAGTCGGTTTACGAGCATGTCGTTTACGACTCCGCCATCGAGCGTGACTTCGCGGAGTCACTGGAAAAAAACGAGGCAGTAAAGGTGTATGCCAAGCTGCCGGGGTGGTTCAAGATTCCGACCCCACTGCAATCCTACTACAATCCCGACTGGGCAGTTTTGGTGACACTGGACGGACAGCAACGCCTGTACTTTGTTGTTGAGACCAAGGGAAGCTTGTTTGACGATGAGCTTCGGAATCGGGAAGGCGGCAAGATCAAGTGCGGTGCAGCACACTTTACGGCCCTGGCGAGTGAGGCGGATACTGCGCGGTATGTTGTTGCCAGCTCTGTTGAGGATATTTTTGCGAACGCTGAAGCGTAGCGTTCTACTCCAACAAACTGAACTGGCCGGGTTCGCCAGCGACCCCAGCAGAGGAATCGACAACGTGATGTAGCAGACCGTAGCCCACGCGCCATTTCTGGCCGTTCGATAGCAGCGTCACGGTTTTTTCGTTCAGGCGAATAATCTTGCCACTACGTTGTTGCTGATCGCGGTCGAGAAAACCAACCGTATCGCCAACAGCAACTGATTGCGGACTCAGGCCGTGCGGAGTCTGCTCACGAATGCGAACGTCCGCGCCATCGAGGTTGATGCAGGTGTAGGCAATCAACCAACGCTCATCCGTGTCTAATTGCCGCACGAGGACTTCTTTTTTTCGGAAATCGAGGACTTCTGCAGTCAGCAGTTTGTTCGCACGGGCATCGAAGAAGTTGATTTCCTGACCAATACGAAGCTGCGATTGCACGGCTCGAATCCATTTCGGGTCAGCCAGAACGCGATCAATGGCGGCGCGTAGTCGATAAAGTTCAAAGCCAGATGCCTGATTGAGTGCCTGCAATACTGCGGCAAAATCCATCGTTGCCATGATTAGTCCTCCTCGTCTGACCAATCCTCGTATTCGAGCGGCGTCGTGTCTAAGTCCCAGACCATCGACCGATATTCGATGGCGAACCATTCCCTGAACATTTTCAGTGTTCGCTTTTTAGGCCACAGGGACTCATCGGTGTACCAGCCTGCCAGTTTGTACTCAAAAAAACCCTTCCAGCGTTTTTCCATCCAGGCAACTGCATCTTCTTTGCCGTCAATAGCTGGCTCATGGGGTATCAGGAAGGCATCACCATCTTCATTTAGGCTATCGAGTGTGGTGGTTGCGCCAAATTCAGGTTCAACTGACCGAATCCAGTCGAGGAAAGGTTGGCGGTATTGCAGAACAATCATCGAACGGTTGATGGTCAGCTTGAGGTCGGGTTGCATGAG
>NZ_JAYMYJ010000124.1:0-38533 GCF_035668035.1 Candidatus Thiothrix phosphatis
TTGCGCCAGTTGCGCCAGTTGCGCCAGTTGCGCCAGTTGCGCCAGTTGCGCCAGTGCAGCAGTCGTCTTGATGACCGCCGTGGTTATCGCAGGAGCCACCGTTGCCAGAATCGTTGTTTCCGCCATTCTGGTTGCCCTGATTGCTTTGCATCTGCTGTAACAGTTGCAGGATCAGTTGCAGCAAGCTCATCAGCAGCAAAGAGGATGAATCTCCCCCTAGCCCTGGTAGGCAGCTTGAAGAGCTGCCTAAACTGGAGCTGGAACCGGTGGTTGAACTTGTGCTGCTGCCATAGTTCCCGCTGATGACAGAATTACTGCTCGCCGAAGTGGGAGAATTGTAGACATTTGTATTAAGCATTTTATGCTCCTTTGCTTAGACCAGTCGTGGCCGAGAATTGCTTCGGCCGCTCTTTAGTTATTCCCGTGATCACAGTTGAGAGTTTCAAAAAAAAGAAACGGAATGTCAGAAATCCATGTCCGCCATATCCGTCATATGGTTATCACCAGGAATAAATCCGTTTACGCTCCAAAGTGTTATGTCGCTATGCTGGTGTGTGTTGTGGAGTATGTCTCAAGGCTCAGGAAATGCTGTTTGAGGGAGGATGAATGTTGCAAACTCACTTACGAGCGGTTTTCAGAGGGGGATTCGTCGTTTACAACAAGGGGCGATTGCCCGATGATGCGTCTCTGATCATAAGTGAATAACATCAGAAGGATTTTCGGTACATGACTGACTCTTCCCCGCCCAAGTTTGAAGGATGGGCTGAATCCCTGCGGGCGTTCCTGCATCCGCGTGTCATTACTATGTTATTTCTTGGTTTTTCAGCTGGAATCCCACTCCTGTTGATTTTTTCTTCACTATCGTTATGGCTGGGGGAGGCTGGCGTTGAACGTAAGGCCGTGACCTTTTTCAGTTGGGCGGCGTTGGGCTATTCATTCAAGTTTGTCTGGGCACCGCTGGTCGACAGGTTGCCGGTGCCGGTGCTGGGCGCTTTGTTGGGGAAACGGCGGGCATGGTTACTGACGGCGCAGGTGTTCATCATCTTGGCGATCGTGTTGATGGGCAGTATTGATCCGGCGACTGGCCAACACAATCTGACGCTGATGGCGTTGGCGGCGGTATTGCTGGGGTTTTCATCTGCAACCCAGGATATTGTGATTGATGCTTACCGGATTGAGGCGGCGGAAACCCGTTTGCAGGCGATGATGTCATCCACTTATATTGCGGGTTACCGGCTGGGGATGATTGTGGCCGGAGCGGGCGCGTTGTTTTTGGCATCTTGGTTGGGCTCGGAAAAGGAACACTATCTGTATTCCGCATGGCGTTGGACTTATTTCGCGATGGCAGCCACCATGCTGGTTGGGGTGGTGACGACATTGGTGATTTCTGAGCCAGAACGCAGTCAGGCGGACAGGCACCATTACGCGACGTTGGATTATACGCGCTTGGTGCTGGTGTTCGTGTGCGCGGCGGCAGGGTTTGTCGCCGCGTTTTTCTTGGGCGGTGACCTGTTTGCCGCTTGGCAAAGTGCGATAGGTGGGGATGCGTTCATCAGCTTTGCTTTGGAGGCCATGCATTTTGTCCTGGCGATAGGTGTGGCTGTCTTGATCGGTTGGATGCTGGTGTGGGCAGGGGCGGTGAACCGTGGGATGGCTCGGGATACTTGGATTGAGCCGATTGCGGATTTTTTCCGTCGTTATGGTGTGAAAACGGCAGTGTTGCTGTTGGCGTTGATTGGCCTGTACCGTATTACCGATATAGTGCCGGGGGTGATTTCCAATGTGTTCTATCAGGATTTGGGGTTCAGCAAGCCGGAAATAGCCACAGCGGTGAAAACGTTCGGGGTGGTTGTGAGCATTGCTGGAGGTTTTCTCGGTGGCCTGTTCGCCACCCGTTATGGGGTCATGCGCACCTTGATGATCGGGGGAATCCTGACGGCGTTCACCAATCTGGTGTTTGTGTGGCTGGCGTATGCAGGGCATGACGTGCCGGTGATGTATGCCGCCGTGACAGCGGACAATCTGGCGGCAGGGTTTGCAAGCGCGGCGTTTGTGGCGTTTTTGTCTTCTTTGACCAGCGTGTCGTTTACAGCCGTGCAATACGCCATTTTCAGTTCGTTGATGACCTTGTTGCCCAAAACCATCGGTGGCTATTCCGGCACGATTGTGGATGCGGTTGGCTATCCTGGCTTTTTCACTTTCACCACTCTGATCGGGATTCCTGTGTTGTGGCTGGTTTGGGCGGCGGGGCGGCATTTGCAGGTCGACTAGCAACGATTTCTTCTTCCGGCAAAATGACTGGGGTTTCCAGTTCTGTGTAATGTTTGGCGAAAATATTGCGGTGGTTTTTGCTTCGATCCGCATTGGCTGAATCATAAATGCTGTATTCAATCCCCATGTCCTGTTCAATTTCGACCCTGCGAGATGGGTGCTTGGAGATTATTTCTTCGATTGCCAGGGTGTAACAAATTGGGCCGGTAGTCCGTAACACGCCCATGAAACCAACACCATCAATGGCTGCATTGTAATGCTGGATCCGTTCGATGACCCGTCCTATCACTGCCCTTAGGAAGGGGTGCCCGGCGGCGGCGATGACATGCCATTGTTGGTATTCGCCCCGTTCGAGTGCGGCCACCTCCGGATGCATGCCCCAGGCGTAGTATTTGCCGCCTTTCAGGTTGTCCCACTTTGACAAGATATAACAGTCGTCAGGGTGGATGACTTCATCAAGCGGGCGGGTGGCCGCGCTTTTGACATCCAGATAGACGCCGCCTTGGGCGTAGATGAGCAAATAACGGAAAAAGTCGGCGCGGGCGGCTCCGTAGGATGGGTTTATCTTGCGGTAAATTTGTAGGATGCCCGAGCCATAGTGTGTCTGGATAAAGGTTTCTATATCACTGTCGTCGTATAACCGGCATTCCCAGTTGGTGTTGAGGCTGGCGATCCTGCGGATATTTTCCTGGATCGCCAGCGGCAGGGAGTCTTTGTCGCGGTAAGTCTGATGGATTATCCGGGGAATACGGTCGCCCATTGCAAAGCTGTTTAATACAATCGTATTGTGCATGACACATCTCTACTATTCAGTCCATTTCTGCAATAAGTATTAGAAATGAGGCATCAGGCTTGCCGAAAGGGAAGGGACAGGAGGTGCAATTTTGTTTACGAAAGGTCAGGCCAGACTCTTAAACAGCACTTGTGAATTGCGTTGGTAGTTGTAGAGTGATTTCTTGTTGGCGGGAAGAGCCTCAACATGGCCTTTTTCAAACCCACGCTCACGGAACCAGTCGGTGGTTTGGGTCGTCAGCACCAGCAAGTGGGTTTTGTTTTGTGCTTGGGCCAGTTGGGACACATGCCGCAGGAGCTTGTCGCCCCGGTTGCCGCTGCGGTATTGCGGATTGACAACCAAGCAAGCCAGCTCGGCGACCTGCGGGTCGTCAGTTTCATACAGGGCAACGCAGGCAATGACTTCGCGGTCACGGGTAATGATGTGAAACCTGCCGATTTCCAGCTCCAGTTGTTCGCGGGAACGTTTGATCAGCACGCCGCGTTGCTCTAGCGGTTGGATCAACTCCAGAATGCCGCTGATGTCTTCCACTGTCGCCGCCCGCAGGGTTTCGAACTGTTCGGTGGCAATCATGCTGCCAATTCCGTCGCGGGTATACAGTTCCAACAGCAAAGCGCCATCCTGTGCGGCGCTGAGTAGGTGGATGCGCTCAATTTCGCTGTGCAACAGCAGGCTAGCGAGCTTTAACAGGAATGGTGAGGCGGATGGGTCATGGGTGACCTGTCCGGCGACAAGTTCGCGCGGCAGTTGCAGGTCATGATCGCTGAGGAAAAGGATTTTGTCAGCGGCCAATTCTTTGGCCACGCCAAGCGCCACTTGTTCGTAATCCAGGTTATAGGTTTCACCGCTAGGGGAATAACCGATGGGGGAAACCAGCACAATGTTATGGTTGTCCAGTTGTTGTTCAATCAGGCGATGGGCGATACGGCGGATTTTGCCAGTATGGCTGTAATCCACACCATCGATGACGCCCAGTGGTTGCGCCGTCAGGTAATTGCCGGAGCAGATCCCGATGCTTTCGCCCGCAAAGCTGGGCTGGTTAAGGGCGTGACTGAGCTGCTTTTCGATCTGGATGCGCAGATGCCCAACGGCTTCTTCCACCAAAGAAATGTCTTCTGGCGTGGTGATGCGGATATTGTGGTGAAAATGCGAAACCCGTCCTGCCGCCAGCAAGCGCTGGTTGATCTGCGCGCGGGAGCCATGGGCGATGACGATGCGGCTGCCTAGTGCGGCAATGATGGCGAGATCCTGGATCAGGCGGCGGAAACTGTCTTGCTCCACCGCTTCCCCGGGGAAGGCGATGATAAAGGTCTTGCTCCGGTGCTGGTAGATGTAGGGAGCCGCTTCGCGCAGCAAATGGACGCTGCTGTTGCCGCCGGAACCAGTCATGGGGTATCGGCCAGCAACAATTGGTCAACCAGGTCACAAATGCAATGGATCAGGAGCAGATGCGTTTCCTGGATGCGGGCGGTGCTGTCGGCGGGAACCCGCAGTTCCACGTCGCCAGCCTGTAACAGGTCTTTCATGGCACCGCCGGACTTGCCGCTGAGGGCGACCACCCGCATCCCTTTGGCGTGAGCGGTTTCAATTGCGCGGTTGACGTTGGCGGAAGCGCCACTGGTGGAAATGGCCAGCAGCACGTCGCCGGGGTGACCCAGCGCCTCGATCTGGCGGGCGAACACTCGCTCATAATGGTAGTCGTTGGCAATGGAGGTCAGGGTGGACGTGTCCGTGGTCAGCGCAATGGCGGGCAGCCCACGGCGTTCCCGCTCGAAACGGTTGAGCATTTCCGAGGAAAAATGTTGGGCGTCGCCTGCCGATCCGCCGTTGCCGCAACTGAGGATCTTGCCATCCTGCCGGATGGCGTCAAATACCAGCCGCGCCGCTTGCAGGATGGGTTCCTGCAACAGGTCCAGCGTTTTCTGCTTGGTGGCGATACTGGCGGCGAAATGTTGTTGGATGCGTGTCTGCAAGTTCATGTGTCAGCCCAGTTCGAAAGCATTTTTGATCCAGTGTGGGTGGTTGTCACCTTCCACCGCGACGACATCGAAGCGCGCTTGCGCATCTGGTGCCCGGTATTGAAGGTAGTGTTGTGCGGTGCGGATGATACGCGCCTGTTTGCGTGGGTCAATACTGTGCAGCGCGCCACCGTAACGGCTGTTTTTGCGGTAGCGCACCTCGACGAACACGATGGTGTGCCCATCCAGCATGATCAGGTCGATTTCACCGGTTTTAAGGCGGTAGTTCCGGCACAGCAATTTCAAGCCGCTGGCCTGTAAATGTTCACAGGCCAGCTGTTCGGCGTTGATGCCACTTTGCAGGTGTGGTGCCGACGGCTTACTGTCCAAGCGCTTGTGGGACGCCATTGATAAAGGTGGCCATCAGCAGCTTGCGCTGGATTTCACGGTTGCGGGCCAGACGGATAGAGCCAGTTTTGCCGTTGACCTGTGTGTTCGGGTTGCGGGCGATGCTGGGCAGGTTCTTGGCGATCAGGAAGGCGTCCATGCCGAGCGCATACATGCGCGGAAAGGCGGAATTGTTCAAGCTGCCTGCCTGTAATGCTTCGATGACCCATGGGATTTCCGTGTAAATGATGCCGTCCAGGTCTGCATCCTTGCCGGGGTCGATGCGTCCAGAAAAGATGTGGGAGGTGGCGTAGACCGGCACGCCAGGAGCCTGGGCCGCCAGTAATGGGCGCATCAACCGCGCCTGGCTGGGTGATGCGGCCAGGAACACCATGCTGGCGCGGCCCTGGGTTGCCGCCATGGCGTTTTGCACGTTTTGCATATAGGCGTTGGATGGGTTGTCGGGGTATTGCTGAATGTTGATGACTTGCCCGCCTTTGGCCTGATAGGCGGTGTGGAAGGCGTTGGCGAGGCGTTCGCCCCAACTGGAAGCCGGAGCCATGATGATGGCGGTGCGCTGGCCGCGCGCGCTGGCGAATTCTGCCACTTGGCGGGCTTCATCTTCCGGCAGCAGGCCGAACTGGTAGAGCGCGCCTGGAATGTTGCGGCTATTGGTCAGGTAATTGAGGCTCAAGAGGGGTTTGGTCAGTATTTGTGGTTGGGTTAGCAGTTGTGCCAGGGATTCCTTGTCGAGTGGGCCGACGATGATGTCTGCGCCATCGGCGACCGCCCGTTGATATTGGGTGAGCGCCCCGCTTGCATTGACATCGTACATCCGCACGCTGGCATCGCTGGCCAGATTGTTGCGGGCGGCTTCAATGCCCCGGTAGATTTCTTGGCTGACGCCACCAAGGGAACCGGATTGTGGCAACAGGGCGGCTATCCGGTTTACGCTGGTGGGGACGATGGCTTGCTGGATGGTTTGTGCGGCCGCGCCGCCAGCCATTGCTTGGGCGCGCTGCTGGACGTGTTTGACTTTTTCACGCAAGGCAGGCGAAAGGCTGTCCAAATTGGTGGGCAGGGTGCGCAAGGCCAGGGTTGGGTTGTTTTGTTGCAGCGCCAGCAGCGCCTTGACATAGGCCAGACGTCCGCGGTTTTCGCCATCCAGCGCTGAAACCGGCGTTTTCGCCAAGTAGCTGTTGGTCAGGTTGACGTCGCCAATGGAGGCGGCGATCTCCGCAGCTTGCAGGATAACCCGCTCCCGCTGGGGGGAGGGGTAGCGCGCGGCGGCGGCGTAGTATGTCTGGGCTGCTTCCCGTTTTTTTCCTTTGGTGAGGAGTGCGTTGGCCTGCTCAATGGACACATCGCCCTGGATCGCTGTGTCAGATGCGTCGGTCAAGGAGCTGGGTGAGCAGCCCTGCAACAGGAACGGCACAGACAGCAAGGCGATGCAGAGGTATTGCCGGATGCGGTTGGAAAATTTTTTTTGCATGGTAATGGACCCTGGAACCGGTTGGAGAGGATAAAGCCGTCAAAATATAGCATCTTTTTCTAGGTTGGCTGAATGTTTACTGTGTGTTTTGGTAAATTCATAAGCGTGATAAACATCAATGATCTGCCTCAATTTGGTGTGTTTTTATCAAGTGTGTGCATAAAGAGTGCGGCTTGATTGGGGAAATGGAGCTATGCTTGTTTACGGAGTCTTGTGCCTATTTTGTATCCCAGTGCGGGTGTAAGTTTTCAATACAATGATTCGTAAATAAATGGAGGTGTTCAGATGTCGACAGGATTGGCAGTTGCCATCTTATGTGCGCTTGCTGCGCTCATTTACGGCGTTATCACGATACGCTGGGTGCTTTCCCGGCCGGAAGGGAGCGCACAAATGCGCGCTATCGCCCAGGCCGTGCAGGAAGGGGCTCAGGCCTATCTGAACCGTCAGTACACGGCGATCAGTATTGTGGGTATCGTGTTGTTTGCGGTCATTTTCATTACGCTTGGCTGGAAGACGGCTATCGGCTTCGCCATTGGGGCCTTGCTTTCCGGCGCTACCGGCTATATTGGCATGAATGTGTCGGTGCGCTCCAACCTGCGCACGGCGGAAGCCGCCAAGCAGGGGTTGAATCCCGCCCTGGACATTGCGTTTAAAGGCGGCGCGATTACCGGGATGCTGGTGGTGGGGTTGGCGCTGCTGGGCGTGGCTGGCTATTACGCAGTTCTGGTGCTGTTGGGCACGCCTTCCCTGGAGGCTGTCCATGCGTTGGTGGGGCTGGCGTTCGGTGGTTCGCTGATTTCCATTTTTGCCCGTTTGGGCGGCGGCATCTTCACCAAGGGGGCTGATGTTGGGGCAGACCTGGTGGGCAAGGTGGAGGCCGGGATTCCCGAGGATGATCCCCGCAACCCAGCGGTCATCGCGGATAACGTCGGCGACAATGTTGGCGACTGTGCGGGTATGGCGGCTGACTTGTTTGAAACCTATGCCGTCACTATCGTTGCGACCATGCTGCTCGGCGGGCTGATGAGTTCCGGTGCGGGTGAAAACGCCATCATTTACCCATTGGTGCTGGGCGGGTTCTCCATTCTGGCGTCGATTGTTGGGACATTGTTCGTCAGTACCCGTCCTGGCGGCAAAATCATGAATGCGCTTTACCGGGGGCTGATTGTGGCCGCCGTTTTGGCGTTGGTGTTGTTCTACCCGGTCACTTATATCCTGATGGACGGCAATTCCGAATATTCCGTCAACGCCCTGTATGGTTCTGCGGTGATAGGTTTGTTGCTGACCGCCGCAATGGTGTGGATTACGGAATATTACACGGCGACTGAGTTCAAGCCGGTCAGGCATATCGCTGCGGCTTCCACTACCGGGCATGCGACCAATGTCATTGCTGGGTTGGGCATTTCCATGAAAGCGACTGCGGCACCAGTGCTGGCGGTGTGTTTGGCCATCTGGGGCGCTGATGCATTGGCAGGGTTGTATGGCATTGCTGTCGCCGCCACCGCCATGCTCTCCATGGCCGGCATTATCGTGGCGCTGGACGCCTACGGGCCAATCACCGACAACGCCGGTGGCATTGCGGAAATGTCCAAGCTGCCAGAAGAAGTCCGCACCATTACCGATGCGTTGGATGCGGTCGGCAACACCACCAAAGCGGTCACCAAAGGTTACGCCATCGGTTCTGCGGGGTTGGCTGCGCTGGTGCTGTTTGCGGACTACACGCATGCGCTGTCCGTTCACCATGCGGGGCTGACCTTCGACATTTCCAACCATATGGTCATTATCGGCCTGTTCATTGGCGGCATGGTGCCCTACTTGTTTGGGGCGATGGCGATGGAGGCGGTAGGCCGGGCGGCTGGTTCCGTGGTGATTGAGGTGCGCCGCCAGTTCCAGCAGATCCCCGGCATTATGGAAGGGACTGGCAAGCCGCAATACGGCACTTGCGTGGATATGCTGACCCGTGCGGCGATCAAGGAAATGATTGTGCCGTCGCTGCTGCCGGTGGTGATTCCGGTGATTGTGGGGTTGCTGTTGGGGCCGCAGGCGCTGGGCGGCGTGCTGGTCGGCACGATTGTGACCGGCATTTTCGTGGCGATTTCCATGACGACGGGTGGCGGTGCTTGGGATAACGCCAAGAAATACATTGAGGAAGGCAATTTTGGCGGCAAGGGTTCCGAGGCGCACAAGGCGGCGGTGACTGGCGACACCGTCGGTGACCCGTACAAGGATACCGCAGGCCCGGCAGTCAACCCGCTGATCAAGATCATCAATATCGTGGCGCTGCTGATCGTGCCGTTGATGGCTTAAGTTCAGTCCAGGTTGGACTGGATAGGCTGGAAGCCCGCTGTACAGGCGGGCTTCCTTGTTTCTGCAAACAGTTTTCATAAAGGTGTGGGAAATGGCGGAAGGCGTTTTGTACTGTGTGGCGACGCCCATCGGTAATCTTGAAGATATGACCGCACGGGCCAAGCGCATCTTGGCGGAAGTGGACAAGGTCTATGCGGAGGATACCCGGGTGGCGCGCAGCCTGTTTGCCCATTTCGGCATCCAGAATACGCTCGCCAGTTTGCATGACCACAATGAGGCTGGGCGGGTGGCGGGCATCCGCGCGGAGCTGGAACAGGGCATGCAATTGGCGCTGGTCAGCGACGCAGGCACACCGTTGATCAGCGACCCTGGTTATAAGCTGGTGCATGCGCTGGGCCAGGAAGGGCACCGGATTGTGCCGGTTCCTGGTGTCAGCGCCGTGATTGCGGCGTTGTCAGTCGCCGGTTTGCCTACTGACCGGTTTGTGTTTGAAGGTTTTCTGCCTGCCAAGCCTGCCGCCCGGCGTAAAGCATTGGAGGGGTTACGGGATGAATCCCGCACACTGGTGTTTTACGAGTCCAGCCACCGGATTGCAGACATGCTGGCGGATTTGGCGGTTGCCTTTGGCGCGGACAGGCAGGTGGTGATGTTGCGGGAGTTGACCAAATTGTATGAAAGCATTTACCGGGGAAGCGCTGGAGATCTGGTTGCGCAAATGTCGGCAGACCCCAATATGTCGCGTGGCGAATTTGTGGTGGCGGCAGGTGGGTCGAAAGGGGTAGGGTTGGAGCTTCATGCCGCCCTGAGCGCGGATAGTGTATTGGCGGTTCTGCTGGAGGAATTGCCAGTCAAACAGGCGGCCGCGATCGCTGCCCGCCTGACTGGATTGCCTAAAAACCAGTTGTACAAGCAGGCGTTGGCGAAAGGGTCATGAGCCTTCGCTGTCCGGCGTGTTGATGACAACCAGTTTGTCTGGGTCAAGCGTCAGGACTTGTTGTGCTGTTTCCAGCGGAATCAGGCAACGCTTGCCAGCCAAAAAGGTGATGGCGAGTTTTCCGGCAGCCAAATCCTGCTGTTGCTGTTCGTTGACGTACAGGTATTTGATGTTGTCGCCCACGACAAAATTGTAGCGGATGTCAGCATCGTCGACATTTTGCAGGTTTGCGCTGACCAATGCGGCTACTTGTTCACGGGTTTGCTTACGCCGTGCCGCAATCTCGCGCTGGCGCTGCTCCTCTTCGCGGCGCTCATCGCGTTCGATCTGCGCGCGTGCTTCGTAAAATTGCGCCAGGTCGCTTTTGTCTTTCTTGGGCGGGCTGAAAGCCTTGTTTTCTCTGGGCTGCTGCGGTTTTGGCGGTTGGGCTGGCCGTTGCTGCTGTTGGGGGGGGCGGTTTTTGGGGGAAGCTGGTTTGGTGGTTTTAGGTTTTGGCTGGCTGGCTTTTTCAACCTGTTCTTCTGTGACCAAACCTGCTTTGAGTAACTGGTCGCGTAATGAGTTTGCCATACTGTTCTCGTAAAATTGTCGACAAGTTGCTGTTGAGAATTGCTAACAGGCGATATAATACCGTGATTTTTACACAACGGTAGAGCAAACCATGAATATTGATAAAGTTCCTGCGGGGCGTGAAGTTCCCGAAAACGTGAATGTCATTATCGAAATCCCGGCGCTGTCCACACCTGTCAAATATGAGTTGGACAAGGAAAGCGGTGCCTTGTATGTCGACCGTTTCCTGTCTACCCCGATGTTTTACCCGGCCAACTACGGTTTTATTCCCCATACGCTGGCGGAAGATGGCGACCCGACGGATGTGTTGGTGATTACCCCAACCCCATTGATGCATGGCGCGGTCATTCCAGTACGCCCGGTCGGGGTGCTGAAAATGTCTGATGAATCGGGCCTGGACGCCAAGATCGTGGCGGTGCCTGCCCACAAGCTGTCCTCCGGCTATCGTGACATCGTCAATTACACCGATCTGCCGAAGCTGTTGATCAGCCAAATCCAACACTTCTTTGAGCGCTACAAGGAATTGGATGCTGACAAGTGGGTGAAGGTGGAAGGCTGGGCTGATGCCGATGCCGCCAAAAAGGAAATCTTGGCCAGTATCGAGCGCTATAACGTAGAGCAACCAGAGGAGATTCCGTTCTCATAATCTGATATAGTCGCCCGGTT
The DNA here is from genome assembly GCF_035668035.1 of Candidatus Thiothrix phosphatis. Lineage (NCBI taxonomy): Bacteria > Pseudomonadati > Pseudomonadota > Gammaproteobacteria > Thiotrichales > Thiotrichaceae > Thiothrix > Candidatus Thiothrix phosphatis. The sequence continues at coordinate 11,379 of NZ_JAYMYJ010000124.1, forward strand.
TCAGGCCGGGCTGACGGGATGCTTGCAGCATTGAGGATTCATGAGTGACAGACCCATTAAACTTGAGCGCGATGAGCAACATATGTTTAACATACGTGCGCTCATCGCGGGTGTGCTCATCCTGTTCGCCTTGTTGGGAATTCTTGGCAGGCTCTACCAGCTTCAGGTCATCCAATTCGACAAATACGCCGAACTGTCCCGGCAGCATTATCAGAAGCGTATTCCGATCCCCCCTAATCGCGGCCAGATTTACGACCGTAATGGCGTCTTGTTGGCAGATAGCCATACGCAATATGTTTTGGAAGTGGTGCGCGACAATATTGGCGATGAAAATGGCGACGGCAAGTCGACGCTTGCCGACATTGATGGCCTGCTTGAGCGCCTCGGCAAACTGATTCCGCTGGAAGAGAAGGAGGTGCGGGCTTTCAAGACGCAGGTGCGGCGCTTCAAATATCAGCCAATCCCTATCCGTGAAAACCTGACGGAAGAGGAAATCGCCGCATTTGCGGTGAACCGTCCCCGTTTCCCCGGCGTGAATATGGAAGTGCGCATGGAGCGCTTTTACCCGTTGGGCAGGCTTGCCAGCCATGTCATTGGATATGTGGGCCGCATTGACGCCCACGATCTGGAACGGGTGGACAAAAATGAATATATCGGCACGACCCACATCGGTAAGTCCGGTGTCGAGGCTTCGCATGAAGACCGCCTGCATGGGCGGGCGGGTTACCACCTGATTGAGGTGGACGCGCACGGCAAGCAACAGTCCGTCGTCAGTGAAAAAGCGCCGGTGGGTGGGCAGGATTTGTTTCTCGGGCTGGATATCAACCTGCAACGCACAGCGGAAAAATTGCTGGAGGGCGAACGTGGGGCAATCATTGCGATGGATCCCAGCAATGGCGAAGTGCTGGCGTTGGTGAGCGTGCCGACGTTTGACCCCAACCTCTTCATCAATGGCATTTCCCACAAGGATTACAGTGATCTGCGGGATAATCCCGACCGCCCTTTGTTCAATCGCGCATTGCAAGGCACGTATCCGCCCGGTTCAACCATCAAGCCGATGGTGGGGGTGGCGGGATTGGCGGAAAAAGTCATCACACCGGGTTCGCGGGTGCATGATCCGGGTTTCTTCCGCTTGTCCGGCCAGAAACATGTTTTCCGCTGCTGGAACAAGCGGGGCCATGGTTCGGTTGACCTGAAATACGCTATCCAGCAATCCTGCGACACTTACTTCTACGATCTGGCTTACCGGATGGGGATTGACCGCTTTTCCAATTTCATGCGCAAGTTTGGCTTTGGGGAGAAGACCGGCATTGACCTCCCTTCCGAAGCCACTGGCCTGATGCCTTCCAAAAAGTGGAAGGAAGACCGTTACAAACGTGACTGGTTTCCGGGGGACACGGTCAATATTGGCATTGGCCAGGGGTATTGGCTGGCGACGCCCGTGCAGTTGGCGCATGCGGTCACCATCATGGCCAACCATGGTGTCCGTTTGAAACCGCACATCCTGCGGGGCGTGCGCATCACCCGCAACCAACAGGAAAGCGTGCTCAAGCCAGAGCCCTTTCCGCCGGTGGAGGTTGACGAGCGTTTCTGGCGGTTGGCGATCCAGGGGATGGAAAATGTTATGCGGCCCGGCGGTACGGCGCGTGCTGCGGGGGCGGGGGCGGCTTACCGGATCGCCGGTAAAACCGGGACGGCGCAGGTTTTTGGCTTGGCCGGTGGCAAGTACAATGCAGGCCGGATCGCCAAGCGGTTGCGTGACCATGCATTGTTTATCGGTTTTGCGCCGGTGGATAACCCCAAGATTGCGGTGTCGGTCATTGTTGAAAACTCCTCGGGCAGCGGCGGCCATACGGCGGCTCCAATCGGGCGCAAGATCATGGACGCTTACCTGCTGAAACAATACGGGGATGACAAGTTGTCGCCATCAGAGACCGAAACAGACGCCAGTGGCGCGGAGGACCCGCATGATTAATAGCCTTTTGCCTTCATGGCTGGTTGTCGCCCTGCAACGGGTTGATGCTGTGCTGCTGGCTGTCCTTTCCTTGCTGGTTTTCCTGGGGTTGGCGACCCTCTATAGCGCCAGTGATGCCGATATGGATCAGGTTCAGCGACAGATTGTGAATTTTTTGATTGGCCTGGGTTTGCTGGTTATTTTTTCACAAATTTCCAGCAAAACCCTGCGGCTGTGGTCTATTTGGCTGTATGGCGCTGGCGTGACCTTGTTGGTGTTGGTGCTGGTGATCGGCGTCACCAAAAAAGGCGCGCAGCGTTGGTTATACGTTGGCACGGACATTCAGCCTGCGGAAATCATGAAGCTGGCGGTGCCAATGATGCTGGCTTATTACTTTTCGGAAAAGCCCCTGCCGCCGCGCTTTATTGACGTGGTGATTGCGCTGTTGCTGGTGTTTGTGCCGATGTTGTTGATTATGAAACAACCGGATTTGGGCACCGCCCTGTTGATAGCAACCTCTGGGTTTTTCGTCATTTATTTGGCGGGCATGTCCTGGTGGCTGATTAGCAGTGGCTTGATGCTGGTGTCGGTGGCGGCACCTTTGTTGTATTTTTTCGGCATGCATGATTACCAGCGGCGGCGCATCGATACACTTTTGAATCCCGAATCCGATTTGTTGGGAACTGGTTACCATATTTACCAGTCAAAAATTGCGATTGGTTCTGGTGGGTTTTACGGAAAGGGCTGGATGAATGGGGATCAGTCCCATCTGGATTTTCTGCCGGAACGGCATACGGACTTCATTTTCGCGGTTTTTGGCGAAGAATTCGGGCTGGTGGGCAATCTGATCCTGATGGGGTTGTACCTGTTCATTATCTGGCGTGGTTTGTATCTGGCCAGTAAGGGGGAGGATACGTTCGCCCGTCTCCTGGGTGGAGGTCTTAGTGTGTCATTCTTTTTCTATCTGTTTGTGAATTCCGGCATGGTCAGTGGGTTGCTGCCTGTGGTCGGTGTGCCTTTGCCCCTGGTGAGTTACGGGGGGACATCGGTGGTGACGCTAATGATGAGTTTTGGCATTATCATGGGCATGAGAAAGCGCAAACGTATCTATCAACAGGAGGGCTGAAGACGGATTTTCTGGCGCTTCCTAAAGGTTATCAGGAGAGAAAGATGGGAATCATGCAGGATTCACCTATAGGGAAGAAAACGCTTGGTCAATTAGCCGTCCTAACAGTGTTGGGCAGCCTGTTGGGGGGGTGCGGCACACCACCCGGCTCGGCCAGCCCACAATGGCCGTGGGTATTTTCACCGCCTTCATCAGCTCCTCCGGGGCAAACTGCGCCTCCTCCCACCGCTGGGGTGCCGCCTCGTGGCAATACAGTGCCACCTGCAACGACAACGCCGCGTCAGCCGAACAATAATTATGCGCAAGGGTTGCGGGGCGATTACGCCAGCTATCCGGCCTTGCGCCAGTTCATCGGCAAGATGAACAGCCAGCATGGTTTCGATGTCGCATTTCTGGAGCAGACATTCTCTGGTGTCCAGCGTGATTCCGAAGCCTTGACCAAGGTCGGCGCGCCAGCGGAAGGTCAGGGGTGGCGTGCGTACCGCCCGATTTTCCTGACCGAAGAGCGTATCCGCGGCGGGGTGGACTTCTGGAACCGCAATCAGGCGTTGCTGGACGCAGCTACCCGTCAGTATGGCGTCGACCCTGAATATCTGGTCGCCATTATTGGGGTGGAAACCCAATACGGCAAAAATACGGGAGCCCATAACGTATTGTCAGCGTTGACGACGCTGGGTTTTGATTACCCGCGCCGCGCCAGTTTCTATCAAAAGGAGCTGGAGCAGTTCCTGTTGCTGTCGCGTGAGGAGCGGGTACGGCCACAAATTTTCAAGGGGTCTTACGCAGGGGCAATGGGGCTTGGGCAGTTTATTTCCAGCAGTTACCGCAGCTACGCCATTGATGGCAATCGTGACGGTAAACGCGATATGTGGAACCCTCAAGATGCCATTCCAAGTGTGGCCAATTACTTCGCCAAAAATGGCTGGAAGCGGGGCGGGGGTGTGGCGGTGCCTGCATATGTTTCAGGCGGTGGCTATGCTAGTATTGCCGAGACAACGGCCAAAAAGCCTTCCCGCACCTTGGGCCAGTTGCTGGCGAGTGGAGTCAGGCCGCAAGGGGCGCTTAATTCCTCCAAGGTCAGTTTGATCAAGCTGGAAGGTTCGACGGATGAGTATTGGGTGGGTGGTGAAAACTTCTATGTTATTACCCGGTATAATCCCAATGTGAAATATGCGATGGCAGTTCACCAGTTGGCTCAGGCCATCCGTCAGCGCAAGTTTGGTTTATGACAGGTAAACTTCGAAAGGGCTGGCCTGTGCGCAGGCCAGTTTCTCTAACTGGGCAATGATAAAAGCTGGAAAATATGATGACAATAAACTGGCAAGTTTCGGGCATTCTGTTGGCCTCCGTCATGATGGTGTTGGCAGCATGCAGCAGTAATGGCGCCAACAAGGCTGAGGCGGTTGCGGCTGCCGGGGCGGCGGGGCAAGACGCGGCAAACAGTGCTGCGGCGCGGGGTGGCTGCGGCAATGACGCCAACTATACGATTAATGATCAGTCCTATCATGTGTTGAATTCTGCTGATGGTTATACTGAAAGCGGGACAGCCGCTTGGTATGGTGCCGAGTATCAAGGCACTGAAACAGCGGGCTGTGAAGTGTTTGACATGTATGGCTATTCAGCTGCGCACCGGACATTGCCGCTCCCCAGTTTTGCACGCGTCACCAATCAACAGAATGGCAAGAGTATTGTTGTGCGCATCAATGACCGTGGCCCCTTTGATTCAGGTGACTTGATCCAGCTTTCATTTGCGGCGGCGAATGCGCTTGGCATCAAGGCCCGTAGCGGTGCGCCAGTCCAGGTGGAAGCCATTGCGCAAAGCCAACTTCCAGCGGATATGCAGATGCCAGCTGCGCCACCGCCTCCTGCCGTTGCCATGAACCCGAAACCGTCAGAGCCGGTGGACAAGTCCAAGCCTTATTATGTGATTGCAGGCACTTGGCCAGACCAGAACACTGCGTTGGATATGTTTGTGCGCCTGACCTCGGTTGGGTTGGGTAAAGCCGAAATGGCGACGGCGAAACAAGATGGGCGTGAAATGTACCAAGTCAGGATCGGTCCACTTTACAATCAGGATCAGATCGATAATGTGAAGGATATGCTGGAAAGTAATGGGCTGACCAAGTTCAAGGTGGTTGCGCGTTAGCTGTGTCTCCGTTACCGTAGGCGTCGTGTGAAATAATCCGTGTCAGTAAAGGGGCAGGTAATGCTTATAAGGACTTTTAGGCCGCTGTTGCTGGTGTTGATGTTGGCGGTGGGTGTCGCTGTTGCCGAACCAAAGGCCGACCCGCAGGTTGCCGCGCAACAGGCGGAAGAACCCGCCCCTAAAGAGATGTCTACAGCCCCCTATAACGATCCGTCGCTTCCGGCAGAAATTATTGCGCTGGCTCCGGGTGTCCCGGAAATTGAGGCGAAAAGTTATCTGCTGGTGGATTTCCAAAGTGGTGAGGAACTGGCGGGGATCAACCCCAGCATGCGCATTGAACCTGCCAGCATCACCAAGCTGATGACGGCTTACCTCATTTATCAGGAGTTGGGCAAAGGCAGCATCAAGCTGGATGATGAAGTGTTGATCAGTGAGCGGGCCTGGAAAATGGAAGGCTCCCGCATGTTTGCCGAGTTGGGCAAGAAAGTGCGGCTGGAGCTGCTGCTCAAGGGCATGATCATCCAGTCTGGCAATGATGCGGCGGTTGCCTTGGCCGAACATCTGGCAGGCAGTGAAGATGCCTTTGTTGAGCGTATGAACAAGACTGCTGCCGATCTGGGCATGAAGGACACCCACTATGTGAATGTGACCGGTTGGCCAGCTCAAGACCATTATTCCAGCGCGCGTGACATCGTCAAATTGGCGACCGCCCTGATCAATAATTTCCCAGAGTGGTACAAGCTTTATTCAGTAAAAGAATTTAGCTACAACAATATCAAGCAGCAAAACCGCAATAGGTTACTGTGGCGCGATCCTACGGTGGATGGGCTGAAGACAGGCCATACCGAATCGGCGGGCTTCTGCTTGGTGGCGTCGGCCAAACGCGACAATATGCGCCTGATTTCCGTTGTGTTAGGGGCCAAGAGTGAGGACGAGCGTGCCAATACTAGCCAGCGTTTGTTGGAATATGGTTTCCGCACCTTTGAGACTCACCAGCTATATGATGCGGGGGCAGTGTTGGCGAATGTGAGGGTATGGAAAGGCGACAAAGCGGAAGTGCCAGCGGGTGTGGTGGACAATTTGTTTGTCAGCATCACCAAAGGGCGTTACGACAAGCTGAAGGGCGGCATGCAGGTTGATAAAGGCATTGACGCCCCCATTAAGAGGGGAGATACACTGGGTAAGATCATCATTACCGACCAGGAGCTGGGCAAGGTTGTCAAGGAAACGCCATTGATGGCGTTGGAGGATGTGCCGGAAGGTGGCTGGTGGCGTAAGTTGATGGATGGCATCCAGAAGTTTTTCGCCGATTAATTGGGAGGGTGTGGGACATGGAGCGGTTTGGGCAAAGGGAAGAGCTGGTGCTGGAGTTCCCGTGCGATTTTCCTATCAAGGTGGTGGGGCGCACGGCGCTGGAGTTCCACGCGCGCGTGTGCGAAATCGTTTGTCGGCATGACGGCAGTTTTGACCCTTCCGAAAACATGCAAACGCGGGAAAGTTCTGCGGGCAAATACCAAAGCCTGACGGTGAATTTACGCGCCACCAGTAAGGAACAGATCGATGCGGTCTATCAGGAACTGAAAGCTTGCGAGCTGGTGCTGTGGGCGTTGTAGGAAAGGATAACGGTGTCTTCAATCCGTCTCCGCGCGCTGTCGATGCTTTGCCTGTCAGGCTACTGGGGCAGGCGGCATATGAGCCAGTGTGGCGGAAGATGCAGGGCTTCACCCAACAGCGCAATGCTGAAACGCTGGATGAATTGTGGGTGGTGGAGCATTCGCCGGTGTTTACCCTGGGTCGCAATGGCAAGCCGGAACATGTGCTGGCTCCCGGAAATATTCCTGTTGTCCGCATTGACCGTGGGGGGCAGGTGACTTATCACGGCCCTGGCCAACTGGTGGTGTATTTGCTGCTTGATATACGGCGGCGGGGGATTGGGGTGCGTGAACTGGTTATCCTGATTGAGCAGTCGATCATCAATTTACTGGCGGGGCATGGTGTTGCAGCGGCTGGTGACAGGGATGCGCCTGGGGTTTATGTGCAAGGGAGCAAGGTTGCGGCGTTGGGTCTGCGGGTATCAAAGGGATGCACTTACCACGGCCTAAGCCTGAATGTGGACATGAACCTGGAACCTTTTCAGCGCATCAACCCTTGTGGCTACGCTGGTTTGCAGGTGACGCAATGCAAGGACTTGGGCATCCGGCGCACACCCTTGGAGCTTGCCAGTGAGTTGTGCAAGCAGCTTGCCGCCCTGCTGGGCTATGCGGGGCTGGATTGGCCTCAAATGTAATAAGTGCTCTTGGTCATCACTTTTGACATTAATGGCATTAAGACTTTGCGCACCGGGAAGGGTAATTTCGCCCCGCCGGATTGCAGTGCCACATGGCCATGATGCGCCTCATCTTCCTTCATTTTCTGCAGGATCGCCATATCAGGCAGGGCATGGGCTGGCAGGCGGTTGATGTGTTCCTCCAGGTGCTTGATCACTTGGTCTTCGGTTTCTTTGACGAAGCCAAGGCTCCACCTGTCACCGATCTTGCCAGCCAGCGCACCAATCGTGAATGAGCCCCAGTAGAAGAATGGGTTCAACAGGCTTTTTTTGCCGCCGAGTTCCTGCAAACGTTTTTCCGTCCAGTTCAGATGGTCATTTTCCTCCATGGCGGAGCGGTCCATTTGCGCCTTGATGTCCGGGCGGTTGGCTGTCATGGCTTGCCCACGGTACAACGCTTGGGCGGACACTTCACCAGTATGGTTGATGCGCATTAGGCGGCGGATCAGGTCACGATCCCCTTCGCTGAGGGGGGCAGTTTCCTGCACCCCTTCAGCGGGATTCGGGCGTTCGGTGGTGGGGGCGGTGGCGTGTACTACGCGCATGGACTGGTCGATTTCGATCAGTATTTTGTCGAGCAGGCTGAGTTTGCGCATCGTATAAGCCTCCGTTCCTTACTTTGTTTCCCGTTTGATCAGGTAATCCATGACTTTCAGCAGCTTGTCCTCATTGCCAACCATGCTGGGGCTGGTTTTGTATTTGCCGTTGATAATAACCAATGGGACAGAATCTGCTTTGGACATTTGGCCAACTTCATCGGCGCGCGCCATCATGGCGTTAAGCTCCATGGATTGCAGGGCGTTGTTGACCTGGTCAGTGCTAAAGCCAAGGTCAGTGAAAAAACGGGTCAGCGCTTCATCATTGTCGATTCTGCGGCGTTGTTGCTGTATCGCATCAAAAATCTTGCTGTGGACACGCTTGCTGCCGTCTGGATCCAGCAATTGGCCGACGTAATACAGGCGTGCGTGGTACGTCCAACGGGGGCTTAGTGTCGCGGGCACGCGCTGGAACACGACATTGTCGGGTTTGTGTTGCAGGAATTTGTTGATGGTGGGTTCCATATGGTAGCAGTGCGGGCAGCCATACCAGAACAGTTCGGTGACTTCCACCTTCCCTGCTGGGGCCTGGACAGGTATCGGCGGTGAAATCAGGGCGTAATCGGTTCCTTCCTTGAACTCATCCGCCTGACCGGATTCCGGCACACAACCTGTCAGGACAAGCACTATCGTCATTACCAGGCCGAGGGTATGGCCAAACACATTTTTCATTGTTTCATTGTCTCCCTGTATGTTTCGTTGGATGTGCAGAGGTTTGTCGTTGTGGATTGCCCTTGTTCAGACTCGTTCATGGGATCAAAGTTCACCATAAGAATGCAGGCCGGAAAGAAACATATTGACTCCCAAAAATGCGAATAGGGTGACAAACAGGCCGACCACTGCCCACCAAGCCATCGGCGCGCCGCGCCAGCCCTTGGAGAAGCGTAGGTGCAACCAAGCGGCATAATTCAGCCAGACAATCAGCGCCCAGGTTTCTTTCGGATCCCATGACCAGTAACCGCCCCAGGCTTCCGCCGCCCACATGGCACCGAGTATGGTGGCGATGGTGAAAAATGCGAATCCCAAGGCGATAGCTTTATAGGTGATGTCGTCCAGCATCTCCAGCGTTGGCAGGCGCAGCGTGATAAAGCCTTGCGGATCACCATAGGTTTTCAATAGATAGGCGACGCTGGTCATGGCGGCCAGGGCAAATGAGCCATAACCGACAAAATTGGCGGGCACATGGATTTTCATCCAGTAACTTTTCAGTGCTGGCACCAGCGGCAGGATTTTGTCAGCGTCGCGTTCGAAGCTGTACCACAACAGAAAGCCAACCGCTGCACTGATGACCAGCAGGACAAAGCCACCCAGCGCACGATTTTTATAACGTCCTTCGTAGTACAGGTAAAGCAGGCCGGTAATCAGGCAGAACAGGATGAAGACTTCGTACAAGTTGCTGACCGGGATATGCCCGAATTCGGGGTCAATCAGATAGGATTCATACCAACGCACCATTAGGCCGGTCAGCCCCATGATCAGCGCCGCCCAGGTCAGCGAGGAGCCGGTTTTCTGTATAAATTCACTGCCAGTGAACAGGCCGCCGAAATAGGCGACTGTCGCCATGACAAATAGGGCGCTCATCCACATGACTGCCGACTGGCTGGAAAACAGGAATCTCAGCCCAAACACCTTTTCAGCGTTGCCATAATCGCCGCCATACAACCAGATGCCGAGCAGGCTAAAGGCGGCGACTGTCAATGCATACGGCTGGATTGCTTTCCAGTACCAACCTAGCGCAATGAGGCCGGGAGTTGTCAGGCTAAGGATGCCGATTTCATAAGCGTCCATATTGCCGCCATAACGGCTGAAAACTAAGGCGGCGGCGGCCAGCACAATGCCCGCCCATAACCAATCCGCCAGTTTCAATTGTCTGAACAGGTTGGGTTGTTCAATCAGGGAGTCAATCGCTTGCTGTGGAACGGACATGATTCACCTCTTGTGCCATCGCTTGCTGGAAAATACCTTGCAATTTGTTGAAGTAACTATCAAATTCTGGCTGATTACGGTTGCTGCTGCCAGTCACGACAACCTCTGAGCGGTTGTTTTCCCGTGGCGTAATCCAGACCCATATTCTACGATGCGCAACATAGAATAGTAGGAATACCCCCACTGCCAGCATGACACTGCCAAAGTACACGACTGGCTTGCCGGGTGAGCGGGTGATCTGCAAGCCAGAGGCCTCAATCTGTTTGAAGCTGGTCATTTGCAGGAACCACGGGGAGCCGTAAGCGGAAATTTTGTCGACCGCCATAATGCTGTCATCGAAAAACTGCCAGTCGGCATCGCTTGGTTCGCCTGTTACCCCTTCCTGTTTCAATGTTTCCAAGTACAAGGCCCGTAATGAGGCATTCAGGACTTTCATGAAGGCGTCGGCGGCGTTCGCACGCTGGTTCTCGGGAAAGCGCTCGGTGATTTCCTGCATGACGCCTTCTGAACCCTTGCTGGAAAACAGGTTGGTCAGACGAACCATGGATTCAACCACTTGGTTTTCCAACTCCGGTTTTTGGATGGCTGTTTCCTGCATGGATGTCTGGGTGGTCGCCAACGCCGATTTTTTCACAAGTTCCGGGTTCTGGATATTGGACAGGAAGGTCATGAAACGGTCGATGCCGCCCTTAGGGTCGAGCGGAATGTGCAGGTAGCGGAACGGTTCGGCCGGTGTGCCACGCACCCCGCTGATAAGGTAGCGTTGCCCTTTGATGTCGATCGGGCTCATGTAGTTTTGGTATTCCATCGCCTGCCCGGTGGCGTCACGCACTTTGAAGGTGATGCTGGGGCCGATGTTTTGCTTTTTGGTTTTGCCGTCTGGCCCCTCGATGTCGTTAATGTTAAACAGGCGGAAATCGTTCAGCTCCAGTTTGTACTGTTTGTTGTCGCGTGTCAGATTGTAGTCGCTGAAAATCTTGCCATCCATGTTTTGCGCCGCTTGCGGGTTGTTGAATGGATAGAGGCGCAGTTTGACTTCGGAGCCGCCATCGCCGAAGTTGGCTTGGTAAATGGCTATGCCTTTGTATACCAGCGGGTGGTTGACGGCGATGGTGGTCGCCAGGGGCTTGGGCTCGCTTTTGTCATGGATGACCAAGTCGCTCTCGAAAGATTTGGGCATGCCAGTCGAGTAATGTTCCACGCGGAAGTCTTTCACTTCCACATCAAATGGCAGGTATTGCACCAAGTAACCATCGCGCACTGGCAGGAAAATGACGTTGGCCCGGTTGCCTTCCGGTATGTCGACCGAACCTCGGTAAGCGGCATTGCTGGCGGGCAGTTGGCTGATGGCGGGCACTTCAGCCACCGGAATAGTGCGGGTTTCTGGCTTGAGTTTGCCCTCCCATTCGGCGATGCGGATGGCGAGGCTGCCATTATCCAGGATGCCTGCCCCCAGTAGGATCACAATCATGCCAATGTGGGTGAACCAATATCCCCAGTGATTGGCGCGCCCCTTCATGCCTGCGACCACGATATGGCTGTCAGCCACTTTCTGGCGGGTTTTGAACCCTTGGGCAGCCAGGATGCGCTGCGCCATGGCATGCGCGTCCTGACTGCTCAATTCGCTGCTAAGGGATAATTGATGCTTCATCGCCCGCAATGACTTTTCCTGCGCATTTTCACGAAAGTGGCGGAGTTCGCGCAAGATACCAGGCGTGTTGCGCCCAACACAGGTCGCAATGGATAGCAGCAGAAACGTGAGGATGGCCAGGAACCAAGCGGCTGAATACATGTCGTACAGGCCCAGCGATTTGAATATGTCAAACCAGAATGGCCCGAACTTGATTTCGTAGTCGGTATAAGGTTGGTTTTGTTTAAGAATGGTTCCGATAATGGAAGCTATCGCCACCACCATCAGCAAGCTGATAGCCAAGTTCATGGAACCCAGGAATTTGATCAAGCGTGCAACGGCAGTGGGGGAGCTTTTCATACCACAAAATCGTCCAGACAGGAGGGTGCATTAAAACAACAAAGGGTGGCAAAAGCCACCCCCTGTTTTACTTCAGTCCATTACCAAATAGTAATTTTACTGCTTAAGACCGGCAATGTACTCGGCAACGGCATTGATTTCGGCATCTGTCATTTTAGCTGCAATATTGCGCATCATTTTGCCAGCATCATTGGCGCGTTCGCCTTTGCGGAATGCGTTCAGTTGGTTTTTGATATAGGTGGTCTGCTGGCCGTGCAGTGACGGGAAGTTGGAGGCTGGGTTGCCTGCGCCGTTAGGGCCGTGGCAAGCAGCACAGGCTGCCACGCCGGAGGCATTGTTGCCGCCTTTATATACTTGTTCGCCAAGAGCGACCTGGGTTTGGTCAGCTTCGCCAGGTTTGAGGGATTGAGATGAAAAATAAGCCGCCAAGTCGGCCATGTCCTGCTCGCTCAGTGGTTTGGCCATCGGTGCCATGGTGGCGTTGGTGCGCTCATCATTTTTGAAGTTGGTCAGCTGTTTGATGATGTAGTTTGCGTGTTGGGCTGCCAGTTTTGGCCATTCAGGATTGGTGCTGTTGCCGTCCGCGCCATGGCATGCAGTACAGGTGGCGGATTTGGTTTTGCCTGCGTCAGCATTGCCGACTATTTTTCCTTCTTCTGCCCAAACAGATGTGGCGACGCTAATAGCCATACCGGTCAGTACAAGCAAGAGTGCTTTTTTCATCTCGAAGTGCTCCTAAGATATCTACAAAATCTGTCATTCGTTCGGTTATTGTGTCCGGACGACTCCCTGTGCCCGTCCTGAGCAAGACACGCTGCCTAACCGTCTTGCTGCGGTTGAGGCGACAACTTGCAATCATGTCTGACGCATTTTAATCTGCATCAGCTGACGCAGGCATACCATGATCCACACGCCCTACAGCTTTTCCGGTGTGTCGCAGCCATCGCTTTGGTGATGCACCCTGAAAAAACGACTGGATTGTATACCATATTCTGTCTCGATTCCGCAAAAATATTAGAGAACGCTAACATTATGAATCATTACTTTCAGCAAGCCCGCTTTCTGCAAAGCGCAACCACCCGTAAGACGTTGCCTGCGGAAAGGGGGTTGGAAATTGCATTTGCAGGCCGCTCCAATGCCGGAAAGTCTAGCGTCATTAATCAGGTATGTTCGCAGAAATCATTGGCCAGAACCAGCAAGACACCAGGGCGCACGCAACTAATAAACTTTTTCTGTTTGCCGGATGGTGATTTTCTGGTTGATTTGCCTGGCTATGGCTACGCCAAAGTGCCAGAGCCGGTCAAACTGGAGTGGCAGAAGTTCATTGAGTCTTACTTAACGCAACGCAATACATTACGAGGCTTAGTGTTGGTTATGGATATTCGCCATCCAATGACGGAGTACGACCAAACAATGTTGCGTTGGGCGCAGGGCAGGGCTTTGCCTGTGCATATCTTGTTGAATAAGGCTGACAAGCTTACCCGTGGAGCAAGTGCGAATGTGCTATTGCAGGTGCGTAAGACCCTATCTGGTTTTGGGGTGGTTTCCGTACAAACTTTTTCCGCCTTGAGCAAGAATGGGCTAGATGAGTGCTGGGATATTCTAGATCAGTGGCTTGGGCGTGACGCTGATAGACAAGGATGATGTGTTTTGGATGGTGGTGTTCAGGAAGAGTTCATTTCAATCAAGGTAAGCTTACCTTGTAAAAAGGAACCCCGGCCAAACAGGGGGTCTAAAAAGCCGGGGTTTAACGAACAGGCTTGGATTGGGGACACCAAACCTGTATCCGTAAACAGAAAGCACAGATGCCGGGCTTAAGCATCATAAAAACGCACTTTCTGATACTTCACGGAAACTTTTAATTGATAAATATCTTATTGCTCAATGAGCTTATACAAGATAATAGCTTGTTTTGTTACGTTATAAAAATAAAATACTTTAATCCGTCATTGTTTTTTGTGTATGGTCGGCTTCATGTGATTCTACCCAGCTCATTGGCTTTTATCAAGAATCAACCTATTGTGTAATTGTTTATTGCGGATTTTTTTCCCAAAAAGGCTGGCTTCCTGGTTTTTGGATGGCGACAGCGGATGATGGCGTTGAGTTGCTAGCTCCAGGGGTGCCAATTGTAACGGTTATATTCCTTGGCCTTCCCGCTCGAAGCAGTGTCATGTGAACCTCACTGCCAATTCTTAGGTCGCCCACCATGTTTTTAACATCAACTGCACCCGTAATATTCTTGCTGTTAAGTTGCAGAATGATATCGCCAGCCTGAACACCGGATTTTTCTGCTGGTGAGCCAGGAATAATCTGGTTGATGATGGCGCCTTCATTGGGCGGGAGCCCAAAATTACGCGCCATTTCTGTATCAACATCCTGAACTTCAATGCCCAGTTGGCCTCGCTCAACTTTGCCATACTTGATGATTTGGGTAATGACGCCAGCGGCTGTATTAATCGGTACGGCAAAGCCTATGCCTAGATTTCCACCTGCCTGATCGCCAAGAATGGCGGTATTGATGCCAACAAGTTCTCCGCGCAAATTGACCAGGGGGCCACCTGAGTTGCCCAAGTTGATGGGGGCGTCTGTTTGGATAAAGTCTTCATACTCACTGATGCCTGGATTGCGGTGCAGGGCGCTGATAATGCCAGAGGTGACGGTCTGGCCAATACTGTAAGGGTTGCCGATTGCAACGACAAAATCACCCACCCGCAAATGGTCAGAATCGCCGAAGCGCATGGCGGTCAGGCGTTCAGGCGGGATTTGCAGCACGGCCAGATCTGCGCGGGGGTCAATGCCTACCACTTCGGCGATGAATTTACGGCCATCTTTTAGTGTGACGTAAATCGTATCGGCTCCCTCAATAACATGCGCATTGGTTAATATATGGCCGCGCTGGGCATGAATGATGACTCCTGAGCCTGTGCCACTGATTTGCCGGTCACCACCAGGTGATGACTCACCAAAAAAACGCCTGAAGAACGGGTCGCTCAGTAAGGAGTCGTTAAGCGGCTGATGTCCCTCTGTGGTGATGTTGACAACAGCGGGCGTCACCTTTTCTAGCATGGAGGCCAGTGATGGCAATGCTTGGCCGTTGATTTCGGCAGGGAGCGCTGCACAGGCGAGATTAGGCCCCGCCAGTGGCAGAATAAGTGTCGCTGCTAAGGCCATATTGCGCATTACAGGTAACATAACCATATTTTACTGTTCTCGGTATGTAGTAGTGTCCAGTATTTTCAGACAGTTATCTGGGGAGAATGTTCCTTGTCAGGTAAGCTGCCGCCGGGGATCCCAACCAAACAGCGTTTTCATTCTGGCATAATACTCTTTTTGCTCTGCGGTATCAGCAGGGGGGGTGTTAACGTGCAGGATGATATAGAGATCACCCGGTTCTTTGCCTGGCAATCCCCTGCCTTTCAGGCGCATTTTTTTGCCGGATTGTGAACCGGGAGGGATTTTCAGGCTGATCTTGCCTGCTAAGGTTGGCACGGTAATGGTTTCGCCTAACGCAGCCTCCCAGGGGGCTATGGGCAAGTTCATGAATATGTCATTATTTTCAATCCGATATAAGGGATGCTCTTTCAATTTGACCTTGAGGAAAAAATCTGACCCATTTGGCCCTTTGCCCGGGAGGCGGATTTTTTTATCGCCGTGGATGCCCGCCGGAATATGGATCTGCATGTTGTTTCCAGTAGGCAAGCGAATGGTTTTGTTGGAACCTCGGTAAATGTCCTCCAAATCCAATTGGATGGTGGCTGTCTGTATCGGCGGGTGACGGCCGTCGCTTGGCTGGGGGGCGGATTGGTTGCGGCGAAAACCTCCGCCGAACAGCCCCTCAAAAAAGTCGCTGAAACCGGAAGAAGGTGGGCTTTGGTTGCCAAATCCTTTACGGGCAATATCTTCAAAAAATGAGGCGTTAAATTGGGATGAGCTTCCCCAGCCAGGAGGTGGTTTGACATTATCGCCTGCCCGCCAGTTAGAGCCAAGTTGGTCATATCGGGCGCGTTTCTCCGGGTCGCTTAACACTTCGTTGGCTTCATTGATTTCCTTGAAGTGTTCTTCAGCGCCATGCTCCTTGTTACGGTCAGGGTGGTATTTTGCGGCCATGCGCCGAAAAGCCTTTTTGATGCTGTCCTGGTCAGCTGTGCGCTCGACCCCCAGAATTTTGTAGTAGTCTTTGTATTCCATCTGATACCTCTGCCGCCAAGTCTACGATAAAAAACGCCGCATAAGCGGCGTTTTTTATCGTGCCATCATAAAGATTACCAATCAGGATTCAATTTGTACCGCAATTTTGCGTGGCAATACTTTCTCCTGTTTGGGGATGGTAATGTCTAGCACACCATTACTGCTTTTTGCCGTGATCTTATCACCATTAGCTGTGTCAGGCAGGCTGAAGCGGCGATGGAACCGCCCACGCACCCGCTCAACGCGCTTATAGCCTTCTTTTTCCTCGCTACTGTCGAATTCGCGCTTGCCGCTGATCGACAGTACGCCACTTTCCATGTGAATTTCAATGTCTTCCGCTTTCACGCCAGGAATATCAGCATGCAGCAACCATGCTCCAGGCGTTTCACGGATGTCGACTGCTGGCGTCCAGTCACTCATCGGGCTCGTGGTGTCCGTGTCGCGACGCATCAAGTTGTCCATTTCACGTTGCAATTGGTTCAGCAGAGACCATGGTTCATAACGGGTGACGTTCATGATGTAACCTCCATAAATTAAGGTGTTTGTTTGCTTGCTGCGAATATGGAGGCTGGCCAGGCGGTTTCAAGCAGTTTGAAGGCTTGATTTGTTGACGTTACTCAATGTTTTGCACTTGTTCGCGCATCTGTTCAATCATGACTTTGAGGTCGACAGCTGCTTGCGTGGTGTCGGAATCATTGGATTTGGAGGCAAGCGTATTGGCTTCGCGGTTAAGCTCCTGCATCAGGAAGTCAAGGCGACGGCCGACTGGCTCATCGCGTTCCAGCACATCATTGATTTCGTCCAGATGCGCCATCAAACGGTCCAGTTCTTCGTCCACATCCAGGCGTTGGGCGAGGATTACCAGTTCTTGCTCAATACGGTTGTAATCGGGGGAAAGTTTCAGCTCTTCAATGCGGTTGATGATTTTTTCCCGTTGGGCGGTAATGATGCCGGGGCGATGTTTGCGGATACGCACGGTAATTTCGGCAATTTGGTCACAGCGTTGGAAGATGAAGTCTGCCAGCCGCTTTCCTTCGCGTTCGCGCATTTCCAGCAGGTCGCCGAGTGTGTCTTGCAACAGGGCGTTGGCGTGGGCGGAGAGAATGTCCATATCCGGGGTGGCGTCCTGGGTGACGCCGGGCCAACGCAGGATGTCAACCGCTTTAAGGGGTTCGGGGTTGTCGGTAATGGCCTCAAGTTGGCGGCAGGCAATGATCAGGGCGCGGGCCAGCGGTTCATTGATGCGGATTTCGCTGGTGTTGCCTTTCGTCGGGGAGAAGCGCAGGTTGGCCTCCACCTTGCCGCGTTTGAGGTTGCCTTGGATGGTTTCGCGGATGGCGTTTTCCTGGCTGCGGAACTCTTCCGGCAGGCGCAGGCTGATGTCGAGGTAGCGGTGGTTGACTGTGCGCACTTCCCAGTTGAGCGCGCCGTGCTCAATGGTGAGTTCGCGATGGGCAAAGGCGGTCATGCTGCGGATCATGGGTGGTTGCTTCCGGATGTTTTTCAGTTGATTTAATGGTAGTCGATTTATGGTGTGAGTTCATGACTTTGGCGCAGAATGGCGCGGGCGCAAGACCAGATTTCGACTTGTTCCGCCCCATTATTCAGCAAGAGCGACGCCAACTCGCGGGTGGTGGCTCCGGTGGTGATGACATCGTCAAAAATGGCCAGGCGTTTGTGGCGCAGCGGTTTATCCAACTGGAATGCCTGGCGCAAATTATACTGGCGTTGGGCTGAGTCCAGTTCGGTTTGGGGCTGGGTGGCTTTGCTGCGCCGGATAACGTCGGTCAAGAGTGGGACGCCCAGTTGTTTCGCCAGCGGGCGCGCCAGTTCCAGCGCCTGGTTGAAGCCGCGCTTATGCAGGCGTGCCGCATGCAATGGAACTGGAAGGATGGCTTCCGGTATCTGCTCCAGTTGCGGCAACAGGCCAGTCGAGGTCAGTTCGCCCAAGGTGGCGAGTTCATGCAGGTTTTTGCCAAATTTGATGCCCAGCAGCAGGTTGCTGATGGGCGGTCGGTAGGCGAAAGCGCTCAAGCTATTGACATGGTTGGAAAGTGGCTGGTTTTGCTCGGGAAGCAGCCATGGCAAGTCTGCATGGCAGTGCTCGCACAAGGGATAGCCAGAAATGCGCGGAAGGTGGCAGAAGGCGCAGTGAGGGTTGAGTGCATGGCCTAACATTCGTCGCCAATGGGTGCAGACGTTCATCGGTTCCAGAATGGTTTCAGCAGTTGGGGAAGCCCGAGCGCCAGTCCTCCCAGCATGCCGTAAATATGCGCGGCATAGACTACCGGCGCATCAATCAGGTCGGAGGAAAGGGAAACGCCGCCATGCAGCCAGTCCCAAACGGTTTTGCCGCAGACGCCCAGCAGGATAAGGGCGGCTGTGGGCCATTCCCGTTGCACCAGCAAGTGGATGCCTGCCAGCAGATATAGCCCGTAAAGCACGCCGGAAAAACCTGCATACCAGATGAGTCCAGGGCTCAAGAGCCACAGCCCAGCACCGACGCAGGTGGTGATGAAGAGCATTTGGGCGAACTGGGTCAGCTTGCTGGTGGGGTGCTGTTGGATTAGGGCGAGTATCCAGAAGCCAAGAATATTGAGGGCGGCATGCCAATAGTTGGTATGCACTAAGCTGCCAGTCCAGATCCGCCAAATTTCGCCAGCCGCAATCAGATGGCGTTGAAATAATAATTGATCATGAAAAAACTGTAATAATGGCAGCAATACCGTGAAAATGGCGGCGAACAGGCAGGTGGCCGGGCATTTTGCAAGTCTTTGGGTGATGTCGTGGATGTGCAACATGGCGGACAGTATGCCAGAATCGCGGTCACGAAATCTTGTTTAGAGGATAAAGTGCATGAGCATTAATACAATGAAGGGGCGTCATGGGCGGCAAGCTGGTTTTTCCCTGACAGAGTTGATGATCGTTATTGTGATTATTGGGATTTTGCTGGGGCTGGTGTTCAGTAACCTGAATGTAATGGGGGATGCGCAAAACCTGAAGGCGAAAAAAGAGGTCGGCGACTTGAAGGTCAAGCTGGAGATGTACCGCGCCGATAATGGTTCATTTCCACCTTCTGGAGCGCTAAACGCTTTGGTGACCAACCCTGGCAATGCGCCACGCTGGCGTCAGTATATGAAAGCGTTGCCAAAGGACCCGTGGGGCAATGACTACCGTTATCTGAATCCGGGTACACATGGCGGTGAAGTGGACATTTACAGTATTGGCCCGGACAAGCGGGAAGGTACGGAAGACGACATCGGCAGTTGGCTGTTGGAGCAGTAGGGTTCGGCCATGCAGGCAAATCCCCGGCGGCAACGGTATGGAGAGGTGAAGGGGCAGGGGTTTTCCCTGCTGGAAATGCTGATTGTCATCTTGGTGATTGGCATCCTGTATTCCTTGGCAGGCTCCATGCTCAACCTGTCGGTTTCTGACCCGTTGAATGACGAAGTGGATCGTTTGCGGGCGCGGGTGCTGATGGCGCAGGATGAAAGCGTCGTGCGTTCCCAAGCGTTGGCGCTGGGGTTTGGGGAACGGGGGTATGCCTTTTTTGTCCAGAATGACCGCCAGCAATGGGAGCTGGTCAAGCAGGATGGTTTGCTGGGCGCGTATGAGTTCAGGGGGGAATATGAGCCAACGCTTTTCTTGCAGGGGCAGGCGGTGACGTTGCCTGCAACCAAGAATCTTCATCCGCAGGTGTTCATTTTGCCAACGGGGGAAATGATGCCTTTCGAATGGCGTTTGCGGGGAAAAGATAATCGTGAAGGCGTGGTCAAGTTTGATAACGTCGGGCGGCAGCCGGATCCGGCTGCTGAGGCGGGTTAGGCGTGCCGTGCCGTGTTCTGTCAGCCCCCCAGCAACGGGGTTTCAACCTGATTGAGATCATGTTCGCACTGCTGTTGCTTGGGTTGGTCATTGCTGTCAGCGTCGAAACCAGCAGCGGTGATTTCGCCAGCTATCAACGCATGAAAGACAGCACGCTGGCGCGTTGGGTCGCCCTGAACCAACTTGCGCAGACACAGACAGGCAAGGGTTTCCCTGCATTAGGCAAGGCCGACGGCAAGGCGGAAATGGGTGGGATGGACTGGACGTGGCGTCAGGAGATCCTGGCGATGCCGGGGGAAGATGACTTGCGCAAAGTGAAGGTCAGTGTTTTTCCGCAAGGTCAGGAACGGCAGGTGATGGCGGTGGAAGTGGGGTATGTCGCCAATCCACAGCCCAAACGCAGGAATCCGTCACAATGAAACGCTGGCGTGGTTTTACCCTGGTTGAACTGATGATTTCACTGGCCATTTTTGCCTTGATGGTGACGATGGCCTATCAGTCGGTCAATCTGCTGCTGGACGCTGGCCGCCAAGTTGAAGGGCCGCAGGCTGAGTTCCAGCAATTGCAGCGGGCGATAGTTTTTATGGGGCGCGATATGCAGCAGCTGGCTTTGTTGCGGCCGATGAACACGGGTTCAGGCCGGGTCGAAGACAACAGCATCGTCCAGCCGGAGGAAGAGGGGGTGTTGCTGGAATTTACCCGTGGCGGCAATCCTGATGTGGCGTGGCAATTGCGCGCTTCAGGCCAGATGCGCAGCACTTTGCAACGCGTGCGTTATGTGGTGGAGGACGGGAAGCTGTTGCGGCAGACCTGGAGCCTGGTCGACCATGTGGAGAATGAGCCGCCCGTGTCGTTGGTTTTGCTGGATGGGGTGGAGGGGGAACCCCGTTTCCGTTTCAAGTCTGAGCGTGGTGGGGAATTTGCAGATAAGCTGCCAAAAGCAAAAGAAAAACTGGTGGCGGTGGAGTTTTCCCTGCAACATAAGCGGTTTGGAACTATACGGCGCATTTTTATCGCATATCCATAAGGATAAGCTAATATTCTCGCCCATGTAACTGGAATTGGATGGATTTAAACGCTATAGTTTCGCCTAGATTATCGAGAGGGGATGGTGAGGATTGGGTGCACAAGCATGTAGTCAGTGTTTCCTTCCGAATGCCTTCAAGATCGTGCCGCTTTGAGGAAAGAATCAACACCAATGAGGATAAAAATAAATACGCCGAGGTTGCTGGTAATGCTCGTGTGCGCTTGTTTGTTGCCTGCTGTTGCGCAGGCGGCGGAGATTGTGCGTGCCGAAACCTCAGACTCGTTGTCCCAATCTGTGCTGGGAAGCACTGTCATCCCTTACAAGGAGGTGACATTGTCTGCGCAGGTTTCTGGGGTGGTGAAAGTCGCGGCAGGGGAGGCGGGTTCCAGCTTCAAGCAAGGTGATGTCATCATTCAGGTGGATGAATCCCAATTGTTGGCAAAGCGCAATTCCGTATTGGCACAGATTGCCATTGCCCAGGCGGCCCTGCAAAACTCCCAAGCCCAGTATACCCGTGAGTTGGTTTCGCCCCGCAGTAAAGACATTGGCAATATGCCGGGGTTTGGCCTGCCCGCAATGTTTGACATTTATGCTGTGCGCCCCTTCGCGGATTCTTTTATGGGCAATTACAACTCCGACATGGGGCGTTATACCGATTTGATGAGCAGTGCGACCGGCGTTTCCCAGGCGCAAAGCAATTTGCAGCAAGCGGTGTCGCAATTGCAGGAAATTGATGCGGCTCTGCGTGACGCCAAATCAGTTGCCCCATTTGAGGGCATCATACTGGAAAAAATGGTTGAGGTGGGTGATACTGTCCAGCCAGGCCAGCCATTAATCAAGTATGGCTATGTGAAATACAAGCGTCTATTGGCGGATGTTCCTTCTGGGTTGGTGGGTAATTTGTCAGAAGAAATGGTGGTGCCCGTGAGGATTGATGGCAACATCAATTCGATGGCAAAAGTGTCACAAATTTACCCGGTCGCCGATCCAAACCGGCATACGGTCACTGTAAAATTTGATCTTCCAGTGGACATCGTGGCAGCGCCTGGCATGTATGCGGAAGTCTATTTGCCGGAGCCAAAAAAAGGCGGCGCCAAGGTCGTCATCATTCCTAAAACAGCTTTGTTGACCGGTCGCAGTCTTCCCAGCGTACTGGTTGTGAAGGACAACAATACCTCAGAATTGCGGCTGGTTCGGCTTGGTGCTGATCAAGGCGAAGGCAAGGTGGAGGTGGTGTCCGGTTTGAGTGCAGATGAACGTGTCATTGATAAGCCGCCAGCGGGCGCTTCATCTGGCTGGATGCCTTCTGCAAACCAATAAATTAGTCCGCCTTGTAACGGTAAAGTGCTTATGACTGACTCATCCAATCCTGCTACACCACACCATAATCTGGGGCTGGCCGGTTCCATGGCCAAGGCGTTCATCACTTCCCCGTTATCATTGCTGCTGCTGCTGGCGTTTTTTGCAGTCGGGCTGCTGGGGCTGCAAATGACCCCACGTCAGGAAGACCCGCAAATCTCCGTGCCGATGGTGGATATTTTTGTCCGGTATCCAGGCGCTTCTGCCCAGGAGGTTGAGAACCTTATTTCCCGTCCGCTGGAAAGCATTATGTCGGAAATGACGGGCGTGGATCATGTTTACTCCTATTCCGCCCGTGAGCAGTCGATGGTGACGGTGCAGTTCATTGTTGGGCAGCAGTTGGAATCGTCGCTAGTCAAGTTGTACAACAAATTGGAGTCCAACAAAGACCGCATTCCGATTGGGGCGACGCCGCCACTGGTTAAGCCTAAAGGGGCGGATGATGTGCCGCTGGTGACATTGACCTTGTGGTCGAATGAAGTGGATGACGCGAATCTCCGGCTGGTGGCGCTTGATGTGCTGCAAAGCCTGCGTGAGGTGAAAAACACCAGCCAGAGCTTCATTGTTGATGGGCGGCACGAAGAGCTAAAAGTGGAAATCTTGCCAGAGCGTTTGGCAACTTTCGGGGTTTCCCTGGAGCAGGTGGCCAACGCCATCCGGATGGCCAATTCAGAACGCAATACGGGTGAAGTGGAGCCGGATGCGCGCGTCTTCCGGGTTTACAGCGGGGCGTTCCTCAATTCCGCCGAAGATGTGAAGCGCTTGATGGTGGCGGTCATCGACGGGCGTCCGGTGTATGTGCGTGATGTGGCCTCGGTGACCGAAGAGCCAAGCGACGCCAGCCGTTCAGTCGGCTATTACACAGGCCAAGGCGTCAAGGAAGCGCATGGCTGGCTACATAATTTGTTTAGCCGCGAAGAGAAGGGTGGGCTGGCACAAGAAGCGGCGGACAATGCGCCAGCCGTGACGCTGGCGATTGCTAAAAAGCACGGCACCAATGGCGTGGACGTGGCCAATGCCGTTTTGGCCAAACTGGAGTCGCTGAAAGGCCGCATTATTCCTGATAACGTGCATGTGTCGGTGACCCGCAACTATGGCGAAACGGCTAAAGCCAAGGTTGATGAGCTGATATTCAAGCTGTTTGTGGCGACTGGCGTGGTGACGCTGCTGGTGTGGTTCTTTTTGGGGCTGCGGGCTGCGGGCGTGGTGCTGATTGTTATCCCAGCGGTTATCACCACCACGGTGTTCTCGGCCTGGATTATGGGGATGACCATTGACCGGGTGAGCCTGTTTGCCTTGATTTTCTCCATCGGGATTCTGGTCGATGACGCCATTGTGGTGGTGGAAAATATTTACCGCCGCTGGCTGTTGGCGGGTGATACGGGTATTGATACGGCGGTGGACGCAGTGCGTGAGGTTGGCAACCCTACCATCCTGGCGACCGGCACGGTAATTGCGGCGTTGCTGCCTATGGGCTTTGTCAGCGGGATGATGGGGCCGTATATGCTGCCGATTCCTGTGCTGGGGTCGGTGGCGATGGTGATTTCACTGTTTGCGGCGTTTGCCTTTACGCCATGGCTGACCAACCGTTTCAAGCCGTCTTTAAAAAGCCTGCACGAGTCCGCCGAGAAAGAGCATAAGCAAGCAGCCAAGCTGGAAAAGTTGTTCCGAGGCCTGATTGTGCCGCTGGTGACTAGCAAAGCTAAAGGTAGGCTACTTCTTTTAAGCATTATTGGCGTATTTTTCGCCTTTATGCTGTTATTCTATCCGCTCAAGGCAGTGCGGGTGAAAATGTTGCCGCTGGACAACAAGCCTGAATTCAACGTGGTGTTGAACATGCCGGAAGGGACAGCCCTGCCAGTGACCGCCAACCTCATCCATACGTTGGCGAGCAAGCTGAAGGGCATTCCGGAAGTGACCGCACTGCAAACCTATGTTGGCACAGCCTCGCCCTATAACTTCAATGGCTTGGTGCGTCATTACTATTTGCGTGAGGAGTCTTGGCAGGCAGATATCCAGGTGCAACTGACGGACAAACACGACCGCAAGCGCACCAGCCACCAGATTGCGGTGGAGGCACGGGCATTGCTGCAACCGTTGCTGAAAGGGACAAATGGCAAGTTGCAGGTGGTGGAGATGCCGCCAGGGCCGCCGGTGCTCCAATCCGTCGTGGCGGAAATCTATGGCCCGGACGCCAACACCCGCCGTCAGGTGGCCGCCGACATGACCAAGTTTTTCGGGCAGGCTGAAAACTTGGGCGATGTGGACAATATGATGGAGGAGGATCATGACATCCTGCGGTTCACCGTGGATTCTGACAAGGCACAACGCAACGGCATTACTGCGGAGGATGTGAACCGTACCCTGGAAATGGCGATGGGGGGCTTTATTCTCGGCGACATCAAAAAGAATGCCCTGATTGACCCTACCCGCATTGTCATGCAGGTGCCGTTGAGCGCGCGTTCACAGATTTACCGCCTGTCGCAATTGCCGGTCACCAACCATACCGGGCAGTTTGTGCCTTTGCATGAATTGGGCACCTTTGTGTTCGATAAGCAGGACAAACCAGTCTATCGCAAGGATTTGCGCTCGGTGGAGTTTGTGACGGCGGAAACGGTTGGCCGTCTGGCCGCGCCGGTGTATGGGCAGGGTCAGGTCGAAACGTTGCTGGCGGAAGCCAACAATGGGCAGGGCTATGTCACGCCGGATGGAACCCGGTTGGTGGATCAGGCATTTTGGCTGAAGTCTCCCCAAGGTGTGGAAGGCAAGTCCGCGTTTGAATGGGGTGGCGAGTGGACGGTCACATGGGAAACGTTCCGCGATATGGGGATCGCGTTTGCCGCCGCGCTGGTGTTGATCTACATGCTGATCGTGGCGCAGTTTGGCAATTTCACCTTACCGGCCATTATTATGGCACCGATTCCTCTGACGCTGATTGGGATCGTGCCGGGGCATTGGCTGATGGATGCCGAATTTACAGCCACTTCCATGATAGGCTTTATTGCGCTGGCCGGGATTATTGTGCGCAACTCCATTCTGCTGGTGGATTTTTCCCGTGAGGCGGTGGTGAGTGGCGAAAGCGTGATGGAAGCGGTCATCCATTCCTGTGAAGCGCGCACCCGTCCTATCATCATTACCGCGCTGGCGTTGTTTGGCGGTTCGATGGTGATCCTGTCTGACCCGATTTTCCAGGGTATGGCGGTGTCGCTGATTTTTGGCGGTGCGGTGGCTACCTTGTTGACCCTGCTGGTTATTCCACTGGGTTGTATCAGCGCTGGCAAAGCGTTGGGAGGGGAGCGCCCCACGGATGGCGGCAATGGCGGTTCGCCCCAAGGCGGTGGCGGTGCGCCAACGAAGCAAGGTTCTGCCCGAGGGGGTGCCTCCCACGCAGGCGGGAACACGGCTTCGATTGCTAAGGGCGTACTGGCTTACGCAGGCATGTACGTGATTTCATTGTTAAAAAGCCTAGTCATTGGCATGGCTGGCTGGGTTGCAGCTGGCTATAAATGGCTGCGGAAGCGTAAATCACGAAATACCGCAAAGCAGGAAAAAGCCCGGCAGAAGGCGAAAACACAAGCCGCTGCGGCTGTGGCTAAAGAGGTTGCCAGTGCTGCATCAACGGTGGCTTCTGGTGTGGCAAAGCCTGAACAGGCTGTTGTGGGAGCTGTTCACACTACGGAATTGGAAAAAGCTGCCACTGATGTTGGAGCTAATGACACAATTTCAGTTTCTGGCGATGTCCAGGAGCGGAAAAAATCCTCCGGTAGGCGGGGCATAAAACTCAAGACGGATATTTAATCTGGAAGGAAGAGACTAGCATGAAGACATTTAACAAAAAGCAACTTGCGTCGGCAGTTGCCACGGCAGCGGCATCCGCTGTCCTGGTATTGGCAAGCGCAAATGTATGGGCTGAATCGACAGATTTACCTCCAGCTCCCCCTGGGCCTTTTGTGATTGACGCCCCTGCTGACCAAGGCGCATCACCAGCAACAGGCAGTCCGGCGGCAATGGCGGCTCCGGTTGCACCGCCAGCCAAACCTGAGGTTCCGGCTATGCCAGCAGGGCCAGAAGCTCCGGCTATGCCGCCACCGCCGCCAGCGCCAGTTCTGCCGGTAGCAGCGCCTGCTAACGGCAACAGCGGAGAAGCAGAAGGCGTCGAAAAGGCTCCGGCAATGATGATCCCTGAAATGAAAGCTCCGGAAATTCCGCCTGTTCAAGCAGGGCAAGCGCCAGAAGCGCCGCCTCCTGTTTCGGTTCCGGAACAACCAGCGGCTCCGCCAGCGCCTGAAGTGAAAACCGTTGAATTGCCTGCTATGGAGCCAGCGAAGCCTGAAGCCCCGGCAGCGCCAGAAGTCCCTGCGGAGCCAGCGAAACCTGAAGTTCCGGCAGCGCCAGAAGTCCCGGCAGAGCCAGCGAAACCTGAAGTCCCGGCAGAGCCAGCGAAACCTGAAGTCCCGGCAGCACCAGAAGTCCCTGCGGAACCAGCGAAGCCAGAAGTCCCGGCAGCGCCAGAAGTCCCTGCGGAGCCAGTGAAGCCAGAAGTCCCTGCGGAGCCAGTGAAGCCAGAAGTCCCGGCGGAGCCAGCGAAGCCTGAAGTCCCGGCAGCGCCAGAAGTCCCTGCGGAGCCAGCGAAACCAGAAGTCCCGGCAGCGCCAGAAGTCCCTGCGGAGCCAGCGAAACCAGAAGTCCCGG
>NZ_JAYMYJ010000124.1:38633-56921 GCF_035668035.1 Candidatus Thiothrix phosphatis
CAGCGCCAGAAGCTTCGGCGACCCAAGCTCCAGCACAGCCTGCACCTGAATCTGTGCAGCAGGAACAGCCAGCAGCTAGTGCCGCTCCTGAAGCACCCGCTATGCCTCCGCCGCCACCGCCAGTCTTGCCACAGCCTCAGATGTATTATTATCTGTACGCTGTTCCCGTGTCCCAAGGCCAGGGTGATGGTGGAATGGTTCCGCCGCCGCCGGTACAGTTTAACGCTCAGGGGCAGCCTGTTCCGCTACCAATGCAACCGGTTGCACCACAACAACAGAGTGGTGACCAAACTGGTCAGCCGCCAGCGTCTGTACAACAGTAATGTTGGGCCCGCCTGCTTTCCAGGGAGGGCTGGCGGGTTCTTAACCTGATTGAAACAAAGTGAGTTTCTGATGATTACGCTGATTGGCAACCTCAAGGGAGGGACTGGTAAAAGCACCATAACTTTCAATTTGGCGTTGTGGGTGGCGACCCGCCACAACAAGCATGTGATTGTATACGACCTGGATCCCCAGGCGACGACGGCGGATGCATTTGAAATTCGTCAGGAGGAAGGGTTTCTGCCTGCAATCAAGCCGGTGACGTCGGTAGCCGGTTTGGGCAGCGATGAGGTGAATTCTGAAGTGCTGGTGGACATGGGGTTGGCGGATATGGCTGCGGTGAAAACGGCGGTTTCCATGGCTGACCGTATTCTGGTTCCGGTTGCCCCTAGTCAGGCGGATATCTGGTCTACACAACGGTTCCTGAAGATGATCAATGACTTCCGTGACGGCAAGCCTGTCGAAATCTTGGGGGTCATTAATCGGGCGGACACCCACCATGCTGTGCGTGAAACGGGGGAGGCGGCTGAGGCGATGCAAATGCTGGATGGCATTCAATTGTTGGAGCCGCGCCTATATATGCGCACCACTTACCGGCGTTCTTTCAGCGAGGGGTTGGCTGTCTTCGAAATGGAGCCACGTTCCAAGGCCGCGCAAGAAGTGGATATTTTGGGGCGGGCTCTATATGCGGTATGACCGATCAGCACGAGTAGATGTAATTTGATTTTGGGGTTTTTAAGGAGTTTTAGATGAATATTTTACGTTGGTTGATGAAACATCCCATATTGTTGGCGTGGTTGCTGGCGATTATTGCAATCCTGCTGAATTTTAGCATGAGTGGCAAGCCTGTTGAGCATGGCCAGACGGTTGCGGAGCATGGCCAGAAAACGGGGCAGCATGCGGCACCCGCTGCCGCTCCGCAAGTTGTTGAAGCGGCTCCGGCGGCAATGGCACCGCAACAGCCTGTCCCTGTTCCAGCCCAAGGCGCTGCTGAAGTGGCGGTAATCGCTGGCGAGGCGCAGCAACCGGCAGCGGCCGTTCAGGCTCAAAGCCCTGCCCCTGCTGAAGCGCCTGCGCCTGTTCCTGCACCGCAACAAGCGGCAGCACCCGTTGTTGAGCAGCCTGCGGACTTGCTGAGGGCTGCACGGGAGGCTTACTGGAGTAACGAACTGGATAACGCGGTTGAGTTCTATACTAGCCTGTTGAAGCAAGCGCCAGATTCTATTGAATATAAAGGAGAGCTGGCGAATGTTTATTGGAAGCAGGGCAATGCAAAGAAAGCTGCCGAACTGTTTACAGAGATTGCCCCCAAACTTGCTGCCCAAGGCCGGACAACCGAAGCATTCAATATGAAGTTGTATGTGGATATGGTTGATCCTGAACTGGCCAAGCAGATTGACGCCGCACTGCCTAAATAACCCAGGCGGTATGCACGAAAGGCAGGCCCGGGATTTGACACAGTTAGGGCCTGCCCTTATCGTCATAAAAACAAAAAAATAGTTTAAAACCAAAGGATGTGTAGGAGAAAACAATGGATAGCGCATTGGATAACGCGTAAGCACTCACAGTCTCCCGGCTTTGAGTTTAAGGACATTGCTACAGAAGCCGGGCAATAGGAGCCACTTTATGGGATCGATCGAAAACCACCCTCAAGAAATGAATGATATTGAGGATGAATTGCACGGTGTTGAGAATGAGTTGCAGGATTTTGAGGAGCGACAAGTCAGCGTCACTCGTACCTTGCAAATGATTGTCTACCCGGCGATGGTTGCGTTTATCATTCTTTCCGCGTATGGCTTCTATCTGGTGCAATCCTTGACAACGGATGTTCATGCGCTGACGGCGACCATCGCCGACATGCATAAATCCGTAGAAACCAATATGGATAAAATTTCCGGCACCATGAATGTCATGACCGGCCAGATGAACAACTTGGTGGTGTCGACCAGCCAGATGACGGACAACATCGTAGGCATGAATGACAGCACCCAGAATATGGCGGGCAACATTCAGCAGATGAATGCCTCCACTCAGAACATGGCTGTTTCCACTTATAACATGCAGCGCGATGTCTGGAGCATGAACAAGAACATTTCCGGGCCAATGAAAATGTTCAATAAATTCACTCCCTTTGGCAGCGACAAAACAACGCCGTATGTGGTTCCGCCGCCAACCCTTGCAGCCCCTTATTACAATTATGGTTACTATGGTTGGCCTCAGATGCCGGTCGCCCAATCCCAGCCAGCACAGGCCATAGCGCCAGCGCCTGTGGTTGCTGCATCGCAGCCACAACAGGCACCGCCAATGGAAACCGGCACCAATGGCGCAACAACTGCAATACAAACAGGGGAAGATGCGGTTATGCCCGCAGGCGAAGCCATGCCTGCACCGGCTGTGCCGGTTATTGCCCCAGTCCCGGAACACCCTGATGGCGCCGCAACGGCAAAAGACGGGCATAGCGCCCTTATGCCGGAAGAAGATTTGCTCACTGTCGCAACCGCCATCGCCACCAAATAGAGGAATCATATGACACCAGCCAAGCGCATGGAGCAACGCCTGAAACGGTTGCAAGAGCATCTCAAACGGGAGAATCCGATCCTGGTGGATACCGTCAACCAATATCGGGAACTGGATGCCATTGCCCAAAAGCTTGGTCTGCTGGCAAGTGGCGAATCTTATGCCACCCAGATTTCATGGTGGCCATTGATTTCGGTTCTGGGGACATTTTCAGCGGGTAAGTCCAGTTTCATCAACACATTTTTGGGGGTTGATTTACAGCGCACCGGCAACCAGGCGGTGGACGACCGTTTTACCGTCATTACCTTCAGCCCTGATTCCCAGGTCAGGACTTTGCCGGGGCTTGCTCTGGATGGCGACCCGCGTTTCCCGTTCTATCAGATCAGCGAGGATATCGAGAACGTTTCCAGTGGTGAGGGGGCAAAGATCGATAACTACCTGCAAATGAAGGTTGCGCCCAGCGAAAAGGTGCGCGGTAAGATTCTGATCGATTCACCAGGGTTTGACGCCGACGAGCAACGCAAATCAACATTGCGGATTACCGACCACATTATTGAGCTGTCCGATTTGGTGTTGGTGTTTTTTGACGCCCGCCACCCTGAGCCTGGCGCGATGCAGGATACGCTGGAGCACTTGGTGAAAGGGGCCATGCGCCGCAATGACAGCAGCAAATTCCTGTTCATCCTGAACCAGATTGACACCTCAGCGCGGGAAGACAATCTGGAGGACATTGTGTCCGCGTGGCAAAAATCATTGGTGCAACAGGGGTTGTCGGCAGGCAGCTTCCACATCCTGTTCAATGACAGGCTGGCGGTGCCGGTGCCGGATGAAAACGTATGGGCACGTTATGTCTCCAAGCGCGACGCGGATTACAACCGTATCATGGCGCGGATCGATGGGGTGAACATTGAACGTGTTTACCGCATTATCGGCAGTATGGAGTCCCTTGCCAACCAAATTGAACAACAGGCGATCCCACGTTTGCGTGAAGCGTTGCAGCGTTGGAAAAAGCAGGTGCTGGTGGCGGACGCGTTGCTGTTTGGCCTGCTGGCGATTGCGTTGCTGGCCATGAGCGTGGAGTTTGGCTATTGGGAAGGGTTGCTGTTCAACCCTCCATGGCTGGCGTCGCTGGCGGGCAATGTTTGGGCGACTGGAGCCATCATCATTGTCATTGCGCTGGTTGCTTTGGGCCTGCATTTCCTGGTCCGCAACCGTTTCGCAAAGCGGATTGCCAAGCGTTTAGGCAATGAGGACTCTTTTGGCAACCTGTCAAGCGCATTCCTGAAAAGCACGAAATTTTGGCGCAGTATCTTTCAGTGTTCGCCAGCAGGCTGGAGCCGCCGCACCCGGGGACGGTTGGATGCAATCCGCCATGCGACAGACCGCTTTGTCCAGCATTTGAATGACCGCTTCACCAGCCCTTCCGGGGATAAGGGTGCCGCAACGACGGGAAATAAAGCCTAGTGCCATGTTGCTGAACATCATGAAGGGAGTATCGATTCTTGCAGTGGTGCTGGGTTTTTTGTTGACGCTTTCCGCGTGCGGAAAGCAGCCGCAGGGGTTGCATCTGGAGGGTATGCAAGGGACTGCTTTGTGGCATGTCACCATTACTGATGCGCCTGTGGCTGTTTCAGGGGATGAGCTCCAGTCTGGTTTGGAAAAGACAATGGCGGCGTCCAACAAGCTGATTGCCACTTGGGATCAGGATTCGGAAATTTCGCGTTTCAATCAGTACCAAGGCGGTGATTGGTTTGCCGTCTCCGCTGATTTGGCGAAGCTGGTTGACACGACGTTGCAGATCAGCGCCCAAAGCGGCGGCGTGTACGACGTGACGGTTGGGCCGCTGATCAAGCTCTGGGGGTTCGCCTCCCATGATTCCGCCAAGGATGTTGTCCCTGGCCAGGCGGAGATTGACGCCACCCGTGCCAAAGTGGGCTACCAAAAATTGCAGGTGCGGCTTGACCCGCCAGCGTTGCGCAAGTCCAGGCCCGATGTCCTGGTGGAGCTTGCCTCAGTCGCCGATGGGTTTGCCGCCGATCAGGTGGGGTTGTATCTGGAGTCCCGTGGCGTCAAGCAATATATGGTGGAGGTTGCCGGGGAAATCCGCACCCGTGGCCTCAGCCCACGCGGTGATGACTGGAGGATCGCCATCGAAAAGCCTATTGAGGAAGGGCAGGCTGTCCAGCAGGGCATTGAACTCAAGGACGCGGGCTTGGCGACTTCCGGCGATTACCGCAATTATTTTATCCAGGGCGGCAAGCGTTATTCCCATACCATTGACCCGGCTACGGGGTATCCTGTCACCTATAACCTTGCTTCCGTTTCGGTGCTGGCCGCCAATGCAACACTTGCAGATGCTTACGCGACGACATTGATGGCGTCGGGAGAGGAAAAAGGCAAGGCTTTTGCGGAACAGCATGGCATCAGCGCTTATTTTATCTGGCGCACCGACCAAGGGTTTGCGACTGATGAGACGGCGGGCTTTAAGCAAGCCATGATAGCCGGTGAATAAGCTTGCAGGGCGCAAGCTGATGGGTATTTTTCGTTCCTGCCACTGATGTCAATAAACTGCTTGACAAAGTTCCTGTTTGGTGGTTGACAAGCCTATGCCTATTGCATATAGTCTTCCGCTTTCTTTGCAAAGGCAGCCTGTCTGGGCTGCCTTTCGCATTTCTGGCTGCTATGCTCGAAGTGGAGGTAAGGCCGTGACCCATGCAGTAATGCCAACCTATGCCCGCTTGCCGGTGACTTTCACCAGAGGCGAAGGTGTATACCTGTGGGATGCCGCAGGCAAACAATATCTGGACGCCCTCAGTGGCATTTCCGTTTGCAATGTGGGTCATGCGCGCCGTGAGGTGGCGGAAGCCATTTGTGAGCAAGCCAACAATCTGTTGCACACTTCCAACCTTTATCAGATCGAACACCAGCAAGCGCTGGCGGAAAAGTTGTGCGCGTTATCCGGGTTGGACAATGTTTTTTTCGGCAATTCCGGCGCGGAAGCCAATGAAGCCGCCATCAAGATTGCGCGTCTGTATGGCCATAACAAGGGCGTCGCCAAGCCAACCATCGTGGTGATGGGCAACTCTTTCCACGGGCGGACGTTGGCGACCTTGACGGCGACCGGCAACGCCAAGGTGCAGGCTGGCTTTGCGCCATTGGTGGAAGGCTTCGTGCGGGTCGGGTATGGCGACGCTGACGCCGTGGAAGCGTTAGCGGCGGACAATCCGGACATTGTCGCGGTGCTGGTGGAGCCGGTGCAGGGCGAAGGCGGCATCCGCATTCCGGCGGACGATTATCTGCCACGCCTGCGCGCCATTTGCGACCAATATGGCTGGTTGCTGATGCTGGATGAAATTCAGGCTGGCCTATGCCGCACCGGTGAGTGGTTTGCATTCCAGCATACTGGTGTTACCCCTGATGTGATGACCTTGGCGAAGGCGCTGGGCAACGGCGTGCCGATTGGCGCGTGTCTTGCACGAGGGAAAGCAGCCAGTGTCTTTGGGCCTGGCAACCATGGTTCAACGTTCGGCGGCAACCCGTTGGCCTGCCGTGCGGCTTTGGCTGTCCTGGATGTGATGGAAAAGGAAAATTTGGCGGGTAAAGCCAAGGAAATGGGTGAATATTTCATCATGCAATTCCACACCCGTCTGGCGGGCCTTGGCGGCGTGCGCGATATCCGTGGCAAGGGATTGATGCTGGGTATTGAGCTGGAGCGTGATTGCGGCGAACTGGTCAGGCAGGCGCTGGCGCAAGGCCTGCTGATCAATGTGACGGCAGGCAATGTTATCCGCCTGCTGCCGCCGTTGGTCATAACCCGTGACCAGGCTGATCAAATAATAACTATGGTAACAGAATTGGTGCAGGCGTTCTTGCAACCGGCTGCTGGAGAAAAGCCGTCCTGAGTGGGCGGTTGAACGAGAGAGGATCAGAGAGAGATGAATAATGTTGTCAGGCACTTCCTAACGCTAACCGACTTTACGCCTGTTGAATTGCACGCCGTCATTGGCCGCGCCATCCAGCTCAAGGATAGGTGGAAGCGCGGTGAAGCCTACGAGCCACTCCACTTGCGCACGCTGGCGATGATTTTTGAGAAGTCTTCCACCCGCACCCGCGTGTCTTTTGAGGCGGGCATGACCCAATTGGGCGGGCATTCCATGTTCCTGTCGCCTAACGACACCCAACTGGGGCGTGGAGAGCCGATTGAGGATTCCGCCAAGGTCATTTCGCGCATGGTTGATGTGGTCATGATCCGCACTTTCGAACAGGCAAAGGTTGAATTGTTTGCCAAGAATTCACGGGTGCCGGTAATCAATGCGCTGACCGACAAGTTTCACCCCTGCCAATTATTGGCCGACATGATGACATGGATGGAACAGCGCGGCCTGCCCAATGGCAAGACCGTGGCCTGGATCGGCGATGGCAACAATATGTGCCATTCCTGGATGAATGCCGCCAAGTTGTTTGGTTTCCACCTGAATGTGGCCTGCCCGGAAGGCTATGACCCGGATGCGGATGTGGTGGAGGCTTCCAAGGGGCATGTGACTTTCTTCCGTGACCCGAGCGAAGCAGTCAAAGGCGTTGAAGTTGTGGTAACGGACACCTGGGCCAGCATGGGGCAGGAAGCCGAAAAGCTGGAGCGCGAACGGGCGTTCAACGGTTATCAGGTGACGGCGGATATGATGAAGTTGGCTGCCAAGGACGCGTTGTTCATGCACTGCCTGCCTGCCTATCGCGGTATGGAGGTTTCCGCCGAGGTCATGGATGGCCCGCAAAGCGTGGTCTGGGACGAAGCGGAAAACCGCCTGCATGCGCAAAAAGCCTTGCTGGAAGTGCTGGTGTGTGGTTTTCCGGAAGGCATGCCGACGGCGTGAGGGTCATTTCCGCCAACACCAACGGCATCCGCTCCGCCGCCAAGAAAGGTTTCTTCACATGGATGCTGAAGCAGGATGCAGATGTGGTCTGCATCCAGGAAACCAAGGCGCAGACGGGGCAATTGGAGGCGGAGCGGGAAACATTTTTCCCGGCAGGTTACCACTGCTATTACCATGACGCTGAAAAGAAGGGCTACAGCGGGGTGGCGCTTTATTGCCGCCAGCAACCGGATGAAGTCATCACCGGCATGGGCAACGCCGAGTTCGATGTGGAAGGGCGTTATATTGAGGCGCGTTTCGGCAACCTGAGCGTGGTGTCGTTGTACCTGCCATCCGGCTCTTCCAGCGAGGAGCGCCAACAGGCCAAGTACCGCTGCATGGATTTCTTTCTGCCGGTCATGGAAGCGATGGAAGCTTCCGGGCGTGACTGCATCATCTGTGGCGACTGGAATATCGCCCACAAGAACATCGACCTGAAAAACTGGAAATCCAACCAGAAGAATTCCGGTTTCCTGCCGGAAGAGCGCGCTTGGTTGGACAAGCTGTTTGACGGGGTGGGATTCGTCGATGGTTTCCGCGAAGTGAACCAGGAAGCCGACCAATACACCTGGTGGTCAAACCGTGGGCAGGCATGGGCGAAAAACGTCGGCTGGCGGATTGATTACCACATCCTTACCCCCTCCATGAAAGGCAAGGTCAAGGCGGCGTGGATTTACAAGGATGAACGCTTTTCCGACCATGCGCCGCTGATTCTGGACTACGATTACCCCTGAATGTTGCCAACTTTTGTGGGCAACAGTTGGTTTTTCCTCTACTGCAAGCTGAACGGCGCGGCGCACGGCGTTTCACGCGAATCAGGCGTGGCGTCCGGGTAGAACGTGCGGATGCCGATATTGCGCCGCACAAACACCGTTGAAAACGCTTTGCCATCATCCGCTACGGGTAAAATGCAGGCTGTGCTGTCCGTTGCGTTGGTCGGGTTCTCCGCGAAGGCGCGGGTGGCGGCTTTGAGGATGTCTTCGGCATCCAGCGTCAGGCCATAGCCCTTGATGGAGGAGCGCGCAATGCCGCCATTGGCCGCTTTCATGGTGGCGCCCATTGAGTACAACACGCCCGGCACGACTTCATTCTGCCGGTAATTGTCCATCCGGCAAGCGTCGCCGCTGGCCTGCAATTGCTCATAGCGTCCGTAAAAGTGCAGGCCGCCAATCGGGCCACCCGCTTCCGGCTCGCCACAGAAAATATGGTCGAAGGCTTTGATGGCGAACCACGCGTCCGTCAAATCCTTCAGGTAAGCCCGGTCGGAATCTGGCATTGGGCGGTTGGCGTACACCTGCCCATGGGTAAAGGTGCGGATGCGTTGCAGTACATCGGGGTGGTCAAGCAACAGCTGCTGGAATTCTGCCGGGGCAACCACTTTGCCCGCCGCGCCGCATACGTCATTGAGCGCCCGGTCGAAGTCGTTGAGCGCCGGGGCTGGCGGCGTAATGTCCACAGTCCCACCGACATTGATCTTGACCGGGTTATCCATATCGTCGAAAAACGGCAGGCATTGCGCCGGATGATTGGTGGGTGGTGTCAGTGGTGGGGTGTCTGCGTTGCCAGAGTAATGGCCACAACCAAGCTCCGCCCACTTGTTTTCCGCGCCCAGCCGCAGCAGCGTATGGGTCGGGTCAGGTTGCCGGTTTTCCGCGACTGCCATGTAAGCCACGCCCACTTCCAGCGTGACCGGGTTGGTTTTCTGGCGGATGGAGGTGTAGGCCTCGCATGCCTGATCGACAATAAAGTTGCGTGGTTGCGGGAAGGACACTTGCGCGAATGCCGCCTGATTGCCTGCCAAAACCATGATGGTGGCGATGATTGCCTTTAGCCCCTGCTTCATGCCGATCCCCTTGTCTAGAATGTCATGAATACTTTATAGCACGGCTGCATGACAGCCGTGTTTACTTTCAAGTCAATGATGGGGTGCAGGGTGATGAGCGCTGATTATTTGCGCACACCTTCAATGGAAAGGATCATTTCCACTTCCTGTGAGTCAGGGCCAAGGTCTTTCTTGATGCCGAAATCCTTCAGGGCGAACTGGGTGCTGCCGCTAAAGCCGCGCCGGAACCCGCCCCATGGGTCATTGCCAGCACCTATCGACTTGACATCGATGGTGATGGGCTTGGTGACGCCGTGCAGGGTCAGGTCGCCTTCCAGCTTGCCAGCCCCATCCGCCGCTGGCGTGAATTTGGTGCTGACGAATTTGGCTTCCGGGAATTTCTTCACGTCCAGGAAATCATCGCTGCGCAAGTGCTTGTCACGCTCGGCATGGTTGCTGTTGACACTGTCAGCGTCGATGGTGACTTCCACTTTAGAATCTGCCGGTTTGGCTTCGTCGTAGCTGAATTGGCCGCTGAATTTGTCAAAGCGCCCATACAGCCAGCTATAGCCCAAGTGCTTGATACGGAACTGGATGGAGGCGTGCATGCCTTCGGTGTCAATGGTGTAGTCTTCCGCGTAGGCTGCATTGCCCACCAGCAGGCCAACAGCCAGCAGTGAAGTTGCGATTGCTTGTTTCATGAGGTTTCTCCCGTATTGAATTAGCCCCTGCCCAGCATGCGGGTGAGGGTGTTGTCTTTCCAGTAAAAATGGTGGATGAAAGCGGCCAGCGCATGGACGCCAACCAGAAAAATGAACAAATTGGCGGCGATTTCGTGAATGTTGCCCGCCAAGTCGGCGCGTTCCTTGCTGGCGGGCAGCAGGGCGGGTAGCTCAAACCAGCCGAACACGCTGACGCCATGGGCCTCCGCCGTGGAAATCAGGTAGCCGCTGATGATCAGGGTGAACAGCAGCGCATACAGCGCGAGGTGCCCAAGTTTGCCCGCCAAATGGGTAAAGGCGGGCGCGCCGCCACTGGCGGCAGGGCGTGGCTGGGAATGCAGCCATGCCAACCGCACCAGCAGCAAACCAGCGAGGATAACGCCGGTGGATTTGTGCAGCGCTGGCAGCTTATGGTACAGGTCGTCGTAGTAATCCAGGTCGACCATGTAGTCGCCAATGACGTACATCCCGATCAGGGCGATGGCCATCACCCAGTGCAACAGGATGGAAACCCATCCATAAGCCTGTGTTGTGTTCCGTGCTTGCACAATCTTCTCCTTTAATGGGCTGCGGGCAAATCAAACAGCAGAAACTCGGCGTTTGACTGGGTGGAAAACGCCAGTTCCGTTTCCGCCGTGATTTCCGCCGCATCCCCGGCCTGCAAGGTTGCGCCATTCAGTATCAGGACTCCTTTCGCAACATGCACATAAACCGCACGCCCGTCCGGTTTTGAGAACTGGACGGCTTCGCCATCTTGCAGGATGCTGGCGTACAAACTGGCGTCGGTGTTCATGTTCAGGGAATTGCCCCGCCCATCGGGTGACGCCAGCAGTTGCAAGACGCCACGCCGTTGTTCCAGCGGGAAGTGTTCCTGCGCATAGCCGGGCCGGATGCCGGTAAATTTCGGCTGAATCCAGATTTGCAGCAGGTGCACGTTTTCGTCCGCCGAATGGTTGAACTCGGAATGCAGGATGCCGCGCCCGGCGCTCATGCGTTGCACATCGCCAGGGCGGATGGTGCTGCCGTTGCCGAGGCTGTCCTTGTGCGACAATGCGCCTTCCATCACATAGGTGATGATTTCCATGTCGCGGTGGCCATGCATCGGGAAACCGCCTTTGGCCGCCACCCAGTCCTCATTGATCACGCGCAGGCTGGAGAATCCCATGCGGTCTGGGTCGTAGTATTCGCCAAATGAAAAGCTATGACGGCTATCCAGCCACTCATTGCTGAATTTGCCGCGCGAGTCTGAAGTGATGATGTTCATGTTCTGCTCCTTGCACGATATTTACTTGAGTAAGATATTAGGATTTAATGTTATTTTGATAAAGACACTAAAATTGAATTGACTCTAAACAAGGAGTTTAAAATGAGTCGGCTGGACTACATGGAAAACTTTGTGGCGGTCGTTGACACCGGCAGCATCACCGCAGCCGCCGACAAGTTGGAGCTTACCGTCGCTGCTGTCAGTAAACGCCTGAAAATACTGGAAACCCATCTCGGTGTGCGGTTGCTGACCCGCAATACCCGCCAGCTTGCCCTGACGGAGGCGGGGCAGTATTACTACCAGCATTGCCGTGAAATCCTGGAGGAAGTGAGCCGGGTCGACCAGCACCTGCTGGCGATGCAAGGCACGCTCAGTGGTTCGTTGCGGATCAATATGCCGATGACCTATGGGAAAGTGCGCCTGTCGAAACTGTTGATCCGCTTCCTGCAGCAATACCCCGACATCCACCTGACCGCACATCTGGATGATGCCTACACGGACGCCGCCAGTGGTGACTACGATGTGGTCATCCGCATCGGTGTGCTGGATGATTCCCGGCTGATTGCCCGCAGGCTGGAAAATGCCCAACTGTTGGCGGTTGCCGCGCCCGCTTATTTGCAGCGGCATGGTGTTCCGCAAACACCGGCTGACCTCAGCAAGCACCAGTGCCTGCATTACACCAACGCCAGCTTGCGCGAAGGTTGGACTTTCCATGATCAGGAGGGCAAGGCGCATAACGTGCAGGTTACTGGCCCATTCTGCGCCAACAACGGTGAAGTGCTGAAGCAAGCGGCGGTCGCCGGGTTGGGGATCACGTTATTGCCCGATTTTGAGCTGGCGGGTGAATTGAAGAAAGGCGAACTGGCGCATATCCTGCCCGAGTATTTCGCGCAAACGGTCAGTGTCTATGCGGTTTACCCGTCGCGCCAGTTCCTGCCGGAAAAGACGCGCGCGTTGGTGGAGTTCCTGATACAGGGGGTGCAGGAGGGGAAGGGGGCTGAAGCTGCTTGATGTCAGGCCGCCCGCCGTTTTTGCCAGACGTAATACCCCGCCAGCACCAGCGCGACAAAGGCGATGACCCCTAAGGTCACGAGATGCAGGTTTTCCTTGATCAATTGCTCGTTGCCGCCGATGAAATAGCCTACCGAGGTCAGCACCACTGACCAGATGCCTGCACCCAATGCGGTGTAAAAGCTGAATTTGGCGAAATTCATCCGTGTCAATCCGGCAGGCAGGGAGATGAGGTGGCGGATACCTAAAATCAGGCGGCCAGTAAAGGTTGAAATCGCCCCATGTTTGACAAAGAAGGCGTCCGTCTTCTGCAACAGGGCGGGGCGGACAAAGAAGTATTTTCCATAACGTTCCAGAAATGGCCGCCCGACCCACAGGGCGAACGCATAGTTGAGGGACGCGCCGACCAGGCTGCCCAACGTGGAAGCCAAAATGATCAGGAAGAAATTCATATCCCCTTTTTGGGCGTGATACCCAGCAGGCATCAGGACGAATTCACTCGGGACAGGCAAAACGGTGGACTCCATCGCCATCGCCACGAAAATGCCGGGGTACCCCCATGCCTTGACAAGCTCAAGCACCCAGTTCACGAAATCATGCAACATGCAAAATCCTTGGTTGTTTGTCTTTACAGATGGTCGGAGGCGTAATCAGCCAGCCGCGAACGTTCCCCACGTTGCAGCGTGACATGCCCGCCATGTGGCCAGCCCTTGAAGCGGTCGACGACATAGGTAAGCCCTGAGGAGGTTTCCGTCAAGTAAGGCGTGTCAATTTGGGCGATATTGCCAAGACATACGACCTTGGTGCCCGGCCCGGCGCGGGTAATGAGGGTTTTCATCTGTTTCGGCGTCAGGTTCTGCGCTTCGTCGATAATGATGTAGCGGTTGAGGAAGGTGCGCCCGCGCATGAAGTTCAGCGATTTGATCTTGATCTTGCTCATCAGGAATTCGTCGGTGGCGGTGCGGCCCCATTTGCCGCCATTGCTGGGTTGGGTCAGCACTTCCAGGTTGTCCATCAGCGCGCCCATCCAGGGCGTCATCTTTTCCTCTTCCGAGCCGGGCAGGAAGCCGATGTCTTCGCCCACTGGGACGGTGACGCGGGTCATGATGATTTCCTTGTACAACTGCTCATCCAACAGTTGCGCCAAGCCTGCCGCCAGCGTCAGCAGGGTCTTGCCCGTGCCTGCTGCCCCCAGCAGGGTGACGATGTCGATTTCCGGATCCATCAGCAAGTTCAGGGCGAAATTTTGCTCGCGGTTGCGTGCAGTGATGCCCCATACCGCATGGCGGGTCTCGGTATAGTCGCGGACGGTTTCAATAATGGCGTGGTCGGGCGCTTTTTCACGCACGATGGCTTCAAACGGCGAGTCGCCCGGCATGGCAAGAAAATGTCCTGGCAGCCATTCGTTGGTCATCGGGCCGACCAGTTTGTAAAAGGTGTGCCCTTGTTCCTGCCAAGATTTCATTTCCCTGGAATGCCCTTCCCAGAAATTGGCGGGCAGTTCGTGGAAGCCGGTCGGCAACAGGTCGGCGTCATCCAGCACCTGGTCGTTGAAATAGTCTTCCGCCTTCAGGCCAACGATGGTCGCCTTGATGCGCAGGTTGATGTCCTTGGAAACCAGGATGACATCACGGTCAGGGTGCTTGTCACACAGGCTCAATGCCACGCTCAGGATGTTGTTGTCCGGTGAGTCGCCTGGCAGGTTGCGCGGCAGTTTGTGGTTCAAGGCTTCTGTCTGGAAGAACAAATGGCCGTTGGTGCCCTTGCCGCTGGTGCTGAGGATGTCGCTTGCCAGGGGGATGCCCGCGTTGATGGCGGAAGTTTCCACCCCGACCATCAGTTCATCCAGAAAGCGGCTGACCTGACGGACATTGCGGGCGACTTCGGATACGCCTTTCTTGCTGCGGTCCAGTTCTTCAAGCACTACCATCGGTAGGAAAATGTCATGTTCCTGAAAGCGGAACAGGGCGGTTGGGTCGTGCATCAGCACATTGGTGTCGAGGACAAACAAGCGTTTTTCGTGGGTATGGGCGGCGTGTACTGGACTCATGTGGTTCCTGTTGTTTTGTGTATTTAGGGCAGGGCTTGTGCTGCGGCCAGGACGGCTTCCACATGGCCCTTGACGGAAACTTTTCTCCATTCATGGCGCAGGGTGCCCTGTTTGTCAATCAGGAATGTGCTGCGCTCAATGCCTTGCACCTGTTTGCCGTACATGTTTTTCAGCTTGATGACGTCGAACAGGTTGCAGATGGCTTCGTCCTGGTCGGACAGCAGTTCAAACGGGAAGGACTGTTTGGCCTTGAAGTTTTCGTGTGATTTCAGGCTATCGCGGGAAACGCCGAAAATTTCAGTGTCCGCAGCCTGAAACTGCGCATAGGCGTCGCGGAAATCCTGCCCTTCAGTCGTGCAGCCGGGTGTGCTGTCCTTTGGGTAAAACGTAGAGGACAATATTGGCTTTGTCCCTGAAATCAGACAGGCGGAAGGTCTGGTCGGAAGTGGCGGCGATTGCAAAGTCCGTGACAGTTTGTCCTATGGCTGGGGTGGTCATGCGTTTCTCCTTGGGGATTTAGGATGGCGGGCGGTAATGAACTCGCCCGGTGTAATGCTTGTGTTTCATTACCTGCGCCAGTAGTATGCTGTCAAACTATTTTTTGGAGGAACACATGTTTCGCGGCAGTATGGTGGCTCTCATTACCCCGATGCAGGCCAACGGGGAGCTTGATGAGGCGGCATTGGAGGCCTTGGTGGCCTTCCATCTTGAAAATGGCACTGACGCCATTGTGGCGGTCGGTACAACGGGCGAGTCGGCAACCCTGGACTACGAGGAGCACCGCCATGTCGTGAAGCGTGTGGTTGATCTGGTGGCGGGCAAGGTTCCCGTCATTGCGGGCACTGGCTCCAACAGCACCGCCGAAGCGATCGAAATGACCAGCTACGCCATGCAGGATGGCGCGGACGCATGCCTGCTGGTGACGCCCTACTATAACAAGCCGACCCAGGAAGGTTTGTTCCAGCACTATAAAGCGATTGCTGACCGGGTCGCCATCCCGCAAATCCTTTACAATGTGCCTGGCCGGACGGCTTGCGATTTGTTGCCGGAAACGGTCGAGCGCCTTGCTTCGGTTTCCAATATCGTCGGCGTCAAGGAAGCCACTGGCAACCTTGAGCGGGGTAGGGACATCCTGCAACGTTGCGGAGACCGCATCGACCTTTACAGTGGTGACGACGCCACCGCAATGGAGCTGATCCTGTTGGGTGCGAAGGGAAACATTTCGGTGACCGCCAATGTCGCTCCCAAAGCCATGCATGATTTATGCGCCGCCGCATTGGCTGGCGACTGCGAAACAGCTGCCCGTATCGATGCAACGCTGGCGGATTTGAACAAAAGCCTGTTCCTTGAGCCTAATCCCGTTCCGGTGAAATGGGCTTTGGCGCAAATGGGCTTTGGTGATGAACGTGGCATACGTTTGCCGCTTGTCCCCTGTTCTGACGCCATCAAGCCACAACTGCTGGCGGCCATGCGCAAAGCGGGTATTGACTGTTAGTTTCTAAACGGAATTTGCAATGACCCCTATGACTATTTTCCATTCCTCACGCTGGATGTTGGCCGTTGGGTCAGTGTTGGCGTTGTCAGCTTGTTCTGGGTTCAATATTGATTCGGTTGGCGATAGGGTTGATTACAAGAACAATAAAAGCGTCAATTCATTGGAGCTCCCGCCCGATTTGAATGCACCGGATTACGACAACACTTTTGCAGCGGTTCCCGGCGGCGCTGTCAGCGCCAATGCATTGGAGCACGGGCAGGCGCAATCCCAAACCCGTGAGGTGTTGCCAGCCACTGCGGGCATCCAGCTTATGCGCGAAGGCAATGTGCGCTGGTTGCAGGTCAATGCTCCGGCAGATGCTGTTTGGCCGAAATTGCATGCGTTTTGGCAAACCATGGGGGTGGCCGTCAAGCGTGATGAGCCGCGTATCGGCATTATGGAAACCGATTGGGCGGAAAACAGGGCCGAAATTCCGTTGGATGGCATCCGTAAGGCGCTTGGCAAAGTGTTCGAAGGCATGTATGACGCCGGTAGC
This sequence comes from Candidatus Thiothrix phosphatis, assembly GCF_035668035.1. NCBI lineage: Bacteria > Pseudomonadati > Pseudomonadota > Gammaproteobacteria > Thiotrichales > Thiotrichaceae > Thiothrix > Candidatus Thiothrix phosphatis. Next base: position 55,281 of record NZ_JAYMYJ010000124.1, read on the forward strand.
CGTGACCGCTTCAAAATCCGTCTGGAGCGCCCTTCAGCGCAGGCCACCAATATTTTCCTCAGCCATGAACGGGCGGAGGAAAACGTCAGCGGTACGGGCGTAAAATGGGAATATGCACCCTCCAAGCCGGAGCTTGAAGCTGAGATGCTTAACCGTCTGATGGTCTTCATGCAGGGCGGCGATCCGACGCAAAACGCCAAGCCGGTTGCTGAAGCCCGGCAAACTTCGGTTCCGGTTGCCATGACGCAATTGGAGGGGGGGCAGCCAGCCCTTGCAGTCAATGGCTCCGCCAACGATGTATGGGTTCGTACTGGGGTTATGCTTGGCCGTATTGGCATGAGCATCGAAGGCCAACAGCGGGCTAATGGTGTTTACCTCGCCAGTTATGCTGGGGATGTTGGCAAGGATGGCCAGCAAGGGTTTTTCTCGCGTTTGTTTAAATCTGACCGTGATATGTTGAAGGTCGGTAGCCGCTATCAAATACAAGTTTCCGATGCTGGTTCTCGCAGTTTGATCACGGTTGGGGATGCTGACGGCAACCCTCTCAAGCCTAGCGCCGCTAATGCCCTTTTGGAGCGCCTCAAGTCCGAATTTGAGCGCTGATGCTGCGTTTTGCCTCGCTAGGGAGTGGCAGCAAAGGCAATGGCGCATTAATTGAGTCTGGCAAAACCCGGGTTTTGCTGGACTGTGGTTTTTCTTTGGGGGAGACAGAGCGTCGTTTGCATCGCCTTGGCTGCTCCCCTCACTCGCTTACCGCTATTCTTGTGACCCATGAACATGGGGATCATGCTGCAGGAGTCGGGCGTCTTTCCCGCCGTTATAATCTCCCGGTCTGGTTGACGGTTGGTACTTGTCATGCCATGCGCGACACCCAGTTTTTCTGCACTCGCTATATCAATGTTCACCAGGAGCTGGAAATCAACGATTTGCACATCGCTCCGTTTCCGGTTCCCCATGATGCGCGTGAGCCTTGCCAGTTTGTTTTCAGTGACGGCGCTTGTCGTCTTGGTGTGCTGACGGATGTTGGCAGCCATACTCCGTTGATCGTTCAAATGCTGCAAAAACTGGACGCATTGATGTTGGAATGCAATTACGACGCAGACATGTTGGCCAATGGTCCCTATCCTCCCGCACTGCAGAAGAGAGTGGCCGGACGTTATGGACATCTGGATAACAGACAGTCGACCTTTTTACTGGAGCAGATCGATTTGAGTGTGTTGCAGCACCTTGTTGGTATGCATTTAAGCGAGAACAATAACCTTCCCGAATATGCGCTCGCAGCTTTGTGTTCTGGCGTAGGTTGTGAGCAAGGTTGGATTCAGCTTGCAAATCAGGGTGATGGAATTGACTGGCTGGAGCTTCGATAAGAAAATTCAAAAAAGTTTCATTTTATCCGTTGACGACCTGAACGCAGTCTGTATAATGCGCGACTTCTTCAGGGCTGAGAGGTTCTGAAAAGAAAAGGAAAATCAAATAGTTGTTTGTAAATATTTGATTTTCTGGAGCGAAAAGAGATCGAAAGAAAGTGCTTGACACGGCAAATCGAAATCTCTAGAATTCGCTCCTCACGCAAGGTTAAATTTCCTTGAAACAGAAGGAAAATCAGAGACTTAGGTTGAAGGTTGGAAATCTGAAGTGGAC